>JAEYOU010000153.1 GCA_023411405.1 Pseudomonadota bacterium
CTCGACCTCCCGACGACGCTCCTCCCGCTCGTCCCGAGCGTGGGCTGGGGGCCGCGGCAGGTCGAGGCCGTCGCCGACGCGATGGCGCGCGCGTGGCGCGAGCAGGAGGCATCGTCGAGCTGGGGGGCCGGATGAGGCTCGACCCCCCAGCCCCCCGGCTCGCTGCTTCGAGCGTGCGGATCCAGCTCGCCGGCCGCCGGATCGCCGTCTGCGTGGGGCCCGGCGGCGTGGGGAAGACCACCACCGCGGCGGCGCTGGCCCTCGCGCGGGCGGCCGAGGGCGGCCGCGCCCTCGTCTGCACCATCGATCCGGCGCGCCGGCTCGCCAACGCGCTCGGGCTCACCGCGCTCGGCAACGTGGAGGCGCGGATCCCCGCCGCCCGGCTCCGGGCGGCCGGGCTCCAGGTGAAGGGCGAGCTCTGGGCGATGATGCTCGACGTGAAGCGGACCTGGGACGACCTCGTCTCGCGCAACGCGCCCGATCCTGCCCGCCGCGACCGCATCCTCGGGAACCGCCTCTACCAGCAGATGTCCTCCGCCCTGGCCGGCTCGCAGGAGTACATGGCGATGGAGAAGCTCCACGAGCTGGCGATGGAGCGGGACTACGATCTCATCGTCCTCGACACGCCGCCCACCGCGCACGCGCTCGACTTCCTCGACGCGCCGAACCGCATCCTGGACTTCCTCGGGAACGACGCCGCCCGCGCGTTCCTCGCCCCCGCGCTCGGCGCGGGGCGCTTCGGCCTCCGGCTCGCGCAGCGCTCCGGCGCATACGCCGCCCGGCTGCTGGCCCGCTTCACGGGCCAGCAGGCGCTCGCCGATCTGGGCGAGTTCCTCCAGAACTTCCAGGGCATGTACGACGGGTTCAAGACGCGCGCGGCGGCGGTCCGCGCCCTCCTTGGCCGTCCCGAGGTGGGGTTCGTGCTCGTGACCGCGCCGAACGAGCTCGCCATCGGGGAGGTGCTCGCCTTCCAGGAGCGGCTCGCCGTCGAGCGGATGCCGGTGGCCGGCCTCGTGGTGAACCGGCTCACGCCCGATCTGTGGACGGACGAGGCCCCCCTCCCCGCCCCGGCGGAGCTCTCCGCCCTCCTGCCCGGGACCGCGGCCCCGGATCGGGACCGGCTCTCCACCCTCCTCGCCGCCGGCCTCGCCGAGCACCAGGACCTCGTCCGCGGCGAGCGCGCGGCGCTCGCGCCGGTGCTCGCGCGCGTGGTCGGCGCATGTGCGATGGTCCCCCGCCTCGAGACCGACGTCCACGACCTCGCGGGCCTCGCCACGCTGTCCGCGTGGCTCTAGGATGGAGCCGGGAATGTACAAGTCCTTCGACGTCCAGACCAAGGAGCGCGCGCAGCTCATCGACGTCACCGCGAAGGTGGAGGCCCTGGTCCACGCCTCCGGGGTCTCCGACGGCGCGTGCGTCGTGTTCGTCCCCCACACGACCGCCGGCGTGACGATCCAGGAGAACGCGGATCCCGACGTCCAGCGGGACCTGCTCGCGGCGCTCGCCCACGCGGCGCCGGACGTCCTCCCGGGCGGAGCGTACCGGCACGACGAGGGCAACAGCCCCGCCCACGTGAAGAGCTCGCTCGTGGGGAGCTCGGTCACCGTGCTCGTCGACGGCGGCGAGCTGGTGCTCGGCACCTGGCAGGGCATCTACCTCTGCGAGTTCGACGGCCCCCGGACCCGGCGCGTGCTGGTCCGGATGCTGCGCGGATGAACCCGCTCGATCCGGGACCGACCGTGGACCTCCACCTCGACGCCGCGCGCTTCGCCGTGCCTCCTCCGGTGCCGTCGCCGCGCAGCGTACCCCGCGCGGGCCTTGCGGGCCTCGCGGCCTTGGCCGCGCTCGCCTCCGCCTGCGCCTCCGCGCCCCGGCCGCCCGCGGCGACCGGCCCCGGCGCCCCGGTCGCGATCGAGTTCCCACCCCAGGAGCTCACGGTCTCGAAGCTCGACCTCGAGCTCGAGGGCAAGGGCGAGGACGAGCTCTTCGCCCTCGGCATGGCGGCGTACGAGGCCAAGGACTGGGCCCGCGCCGCCGCCGCCTTCGCGCGCGTCGCCGACCGTTTCCCCGGCTCGCGGCGCGAGGCCACCGCCCTCCTCGACGCCGGCCTGGCCTACCGGAAGCTCCGCGAGTGGCGGCTGGCGCTCGAGCGGTTCCAGGCGCTCGCCCGAGGGTGGGAGGGGGCCGACGCCCTCGAGGCGAGCTTCCTCGCCGCCGAGTGCCAGTTCGAGCTCGACGACCTCGCCGCGGCCCACGCCACCCTCACGGGCATCGCCGCCCGGCCGGACCTGGGCGCGCCGGACCGCGTGCGCGCGCTCGCCCAGCTCGGCGTGGTCGAGCTCGAGGACGGCCGGGCCGGGCAGGCCGAGGGGACGCTCCGCAGGGCGCTCGCGATCTGGATCGGCCTCGAGGAGGGCCGGCGCGCGGCGCTCGATCCCTACTGGGCGGCCCAGGCGCAGTACTACCTGGGCGAGGTCCACCGCGCGGCGTTCCTGGGCGTGGACGTCGATCCGACGACGGCCGGCGAGGCGCGGCTCGAGGCGGCGCTGGAGGAGAAGTCCACGCTCCTCCTCAAGGCGCAGGGCCACTACCTCAAGGCCATCCACATGGGCGACCAGCGCTGGGCGGTCGCCGCGGGCTACCGCGTCGGCGAGCTGTACGACGCCTTCCGCGAGCAGCTCCTCGACGCGCCGGTCCCGCCGGAGCTGGACGCCGAGCACGCGACCGCGTACCGCGACGAGCTGCGCCGGCGCGTGCGGGTGCTGGCGGACAAGGCCGTCGGCGCCTACCGGGCGGCGCTCGACTTCGCGCGGCGCCAGGGGGTCAGCCTCGAGCTCCTGGCGGACGCGCAGCAGGCGCTGGAGCGGCTCCAGGCGGCCCTGGGCGAGGAGCGCGGGCCGGCGGCGGAGATGTGAGGTCAGTTGTCAGTTCACGGTTCACGGCTTTCGGTCTCGATCGCTCACCGTGAACCGTGAACCTCACCCATACATCCCGTCCAGCACCTCGCGGTACTTCGCCTCGATCGCCCGCCGCTTGAGCTTCTGCGACGGGGTGACCTCGCCCGCGGCCTCCGTGAACTCGGCCGGGAGCACCCGGAACTTCTTCACCGTCGCGAACCGCGGGAGCGCCGCGTTGACCTGATCGAGGCCGCGCTGGATCACGGCGGCGAGCTCGGGCAGGCGCGCGAGGGCGGCGAGGTCGCCCGGCGCGAGGGCGTTCGCCTCGGCCCACTTGCGGGCGGCGTCCGCGTCGAGCGTCACGAGCGCGGTGACGTAGCTCCGCCGGTCGCCGTGGACCAGCGCCTGCGAGACGAGCGGGCACGCGAGCTTGATGCGCGCCTCGAGCTCCGCGGGGGCGACGTACTTCCCGCCGGAGGTCTTGATGAGATCCTTCTTCCGGTCGGTGATGGCGAGGAAGCCGTCGGCGTCGAGGTGCCCGACGTCGCCGGTGTGGAGCCAGCCCTCCGCGTCGAGCGCCTCGGCCGTCTGGTCGGGGAGGCCGTGGTACCCGCGCATGACCCAGGGGCCGCGGACGAGGATCTCGCCGTCCTCGGCGAGCTTCGTCTCCAGGCCGGGGAGCGGCCGCCCCACGGTGCCGATCCGGCGCGCGCCGAGCAAGTTGCAGTGCGTGGCGGCCGAGGTCTCGGTCAGGCCGTAGCCCTCGAGGATGACGACGCCCATCGCGTCGAAGAACTCGGCCACCTCGCGCGCGAGCGGCGCCGAGCCCGAGACGAAGAACCGGAGCCGCCCGCCGAACAGGGCGCGGATGCGCTGGAAGACGAGCCGGTCGGCGAGGGCGCGCTGGGCGGCGAGCACCGGCCCGATCACCCGCCCCTCGCGCGCGGCGCGGCTCGCGGCGAGGCCGACGTCCAGCGCCCAGCGGAAGAGGCCCGCCTTCACCGCCCCGCCCTCGCGCGCGCCCGCGAGCACCTTCGCGTGCACCTTCTCGAAGATCCGCGGCACGGCGCACACGAACGTCGGCCGGAGCTTCCCGAGGTTCTCGACGATCGCCTCGATGCGGCCGTCGACGGCGGTGGGGAAGCCGATGCGCAGCTGCGCCGTCCCGATCATCTTCCCGAACGAGTGCGCCAGCGGCAGCCAGAAGAACTGGAAGCAGTCGGGGTGGTCGAGGATGCCGGACCGCTCGACCGCCAGCGACTGCGAGACCCAGCAGGCGTGCGTGAGCTCGACGCCCTTCGGCCGCCCGGTGGTGCCCGACGTGTAGAGCAGCGTCGCGAGGGCGTCGCCGCGGACCGCCCCGGCCGCCTCCTCGAAGGCGCCCGGGTGGGCCGCGTCGAAGCGGCGGCCCTCGGCCTCGAAGTCGGCGAACGCGACCACCCAGCCCTCGGGGACGGGCCCGCCGGGCCCCGCGCCAGCGGCCGCGGCCGCGGCGCCGTCGAACACCACCACCTTCCTCAGCGCCGGGAGCTCCGCGCGCCGCGAGGCGAGCTTCGCCACCTGCTCGCCGGTGTCCACGAAGGCGACCACCGCGCCGGAGTCCGCGAGGATGTACGCGCAGTCCTCGGCGGTCGAGCTCGGGTAGATGGCGCTCGTGCAGGCGCCGGCGCAGAGGATGCCGTAGTCGGCGAGCACCCACTCGATGCGCGTCGCGGAGAGGATGGCGCAGACCTGCTCGTGCTGGACGCCGAGCGCGCGCAGCCCGCCGGCCACGGCGCGGACGCGGGCCTCGGTCTCGGCCCAGGTGAGGCTCTGCCACGCTCCGTCCTTCGGATGACGGAAGGCCTCCGCCACCGGGGTCCGCCCGACGCGCGTGAGGAACAGGTCGGGGACGGTCTTCGAGGTCAGGTCGGGCATGGGAACCGCTCCTCGGACGGGGCGAGACCGGACTGTACACGATGCGCAACCGCCCGAATCCGCTCCGGTGGGACGGGATTCCGGACCCGGTATTGCGTCCGTTATAACGGACGCGCTTTCGGCCTGAACGAACGCTTGACAGCTCTCACGTCCGCTGAATAGGATTTCATTCTAACGAAACGGAATTCGCCCGCGCGCCGCGGCACCCCACGAGGACGACATGGCCATCCCCCCGAACCGCAAGCTCCGCTTCGAGACGCTCCAGGTCCACGCCGGGCAGGAGCCGGCCCCCGGCACCAACGCCCGCGCGGTGCCCATCTACCAGACCTCGTCGTACACGTTCGACTCGGCCGAGCACGGCGCGAACCTCTTCGCGCTCAAGGAGTTCGGGAACATCTACACGCGGATCATGAACCCGACGACCGACGTCTTCGAGAAGCGGGTGGCCGCGCTCGAGGGCGGCGTGGCCGCGCTCGCGACGTCGTCGGGGCAGGCGGCCCAGTTCCTCACCATCGCGAACATCGCCCAGGCCGGCGACAACATCGTCTCGTCGAGCCTCCTCTACGGCGGCACGTACAACCAGTTCAAGGTGACGATCCCGCGCCTCGGCATCGGGGTGAAGCTGGTGGAGGGCGCCGACCCCGCGAAGCTCGCCGCCGCGGTGGACGCGAAGACGAAGGCCCTCTACGTCGAGTCGATCACCAACCCCTCCGGCGACGTGCCCGACCTCGAGGCGCTCGCCAAGGTGGCCCACGACGCCGGCATCCCGCTCATCGTGGACAACACCTTCGGCGCCTGCGGGTACCTCCTCCGGCCCATCGACCACGGCGCGGACATCGTGGTCGAGTCGGCCACGAAGTGGATCGGCGGGCACGGCACCTCGATCGGCGGCGTGATCGTCGACTCCGGCAAGTTCGACTGGGCGAAGAGCGGCAAGTTCCCGTTCTTCACCCAGCCCTCCCCCGGCTACCACGGCCTCGTCTTCAACGACGTCTTCGGGCCCAAGGGACCGTTCGGGAACATCCAGTTCATCATCCGTGCCCGCGTCGAGGGGCTCCGCGACCTCGGCCCCGCGCCCTCCCCCTTCAACTCGTTCCTGCTCCTCCAGGGGCTCGAGACGCTCTCGCTGCGCGTGCAGCGCCAGGTGGACAACACCCTCGCGCTCGCGAGGTGGCTCAAGTCGCACCCGCAGGTCGCCTGGGTGAACTACACCGGCCTCGAGGATCACCCCTCGCACCAGCGCGCCCGCAAGTACCTCCGGAACGGGTTCGGGGCGGTGTTCACCTTCGGCATCAAGGGCGGCTACGAGGCCGGCAAGAAGTTCATCGACGGCGTGAAGCTCGCCTCGCACCTCGCCAACGTCGGCGACGCGAAGACGCTGGTCATCCACCCCGCGTCCACGACGCACCAGCAGCTCACGGACGACGAGCAGCGCGCGTCCGGCGTGAGCCCCGACCTCATCCGCGTCTCCCTCGGGATCGAGCACATCGACGACGTGAAGGAGGACTTCGAGGAGGCGTTCCAGGCGGCCGCCAAGTAGCTTGGCGAGCGCAAGATCGGAGGATCTTCGTGCCCGTCAACATCCCCCACGCGCTGCCGGCCCGGAGGACGCTCGAGTCCGAGAACGTCTTCGTGATGTCCGAGTCGCGCGCGGTCCACCAGGACATCCGCCCGCTCCAGATCGCGATCGTCAACCTCATGCCGACGAAGATCGCGACGGAGACGCAGCTCCTGCGGCTCCTGTCGAACACGCCGCTGCAGGTCCGGATCGCGCTCGTGCGGATGGACTCGCACGACGCGCGGAACACGGCCCGCGAGCACCTCGCCAGCTTCTACACGACGTTCGACCGGATCCGGGACCAGAAGTTCGACGGGCTCGTGGTCACCGGGGCGCCGGTCGAGCTGCTCCCGTTCGAGGAGGTGGACTACTGGTCGGAGCTCCGGCAGGTGATGGACTGGAGCGCGACCCACGCCTTCTCCACGCTCCACGTCTGCTGGGGGGCGCAGGCCGGGCTGTACCACCACTACGGCATCCAGAAGTACCCGCTGCCGCAGAAGATGTTCGGGGTCTTCCCGCACCGCGTGCTCGAGCCGCACTCCGAGATCCTCCGCGGGTTCGACGAGGTGTTCCCCGCGCCGCACTCGCGCCACACCGAGATCCGCCTGGACGAGGTCCACCGGACCCGCGGGCTCACGGTGCTGGCCGAGTCCGACGAGGCGGGCGTCTACCTCGTCGCGAGCGACGACGGGCGGCAGGTCTTCGTCACCGGGCACCCGGAGTACGACCGCGACACGCTCAAGCTCGAGTACGACCGCGACGTCGCGCGGGGCCTGCCCATCGCCGTCCCGCGGAACTACTACCCAGACGACGATCCGCGCAGGCCGCCGCGGATGACCTGGCGGTCGCACGCCTTCCTGCTGTACGCGAACTGGCTCAACTACTGCGTCTACCAGCGCACGCCGTTCGACGTGCAGGCGATCCCCGCGGAGCAGGCGAAGCCGGAGGATTGAGCCCTCAGCCGCCGAGGATCCCGTCGATCTCCGCCAGCTCCTCCGCCGCGAAGTCGAGCCGCGCGAGGGCGCCGACGTCGGCCTCCACCTGCGCGGGCCGCGACGCGCCGATGAGGGCGGAGGTGACCGGCGCCCGGCGCAAGGTCCACGCGAGCGCGAGCTGGGCCAGCGTCTGCCCGCGCCGCCGGGCGACGGCGTCGAGCGCCCGCGTCTTCGCGAGCACCGCCTCGGTCACGTCGGCGGGCCCGAGGAACCGGGGATCGTGCCCGGCGCGGGAGTCGGCGGGGATGCCGGCGAAGTACCGGTCGGTGAGGAGCCCCTTGGCGAGCGGCGAGTACGGGATGCAGCCCACGCCCTCGCGCTCGAGCAGCGGGAAGAGCTCCGGCTCCGGCCAGCGCTCGAGCATGTTGTAGCGCGGCTGGTGGATGAGGCAGGGCGTGCCGAGCGCGCGGAGGATCGCGATCGCCCGCGCCGCCTCCGGCGCCGGGTAGTTCGAGATGCCGACGTAGAGCGCCTTCCCGGCGTGCACCGCGTGGGCGAGCGCGCCCATCGTCTCCTCGAGCGGCGTCTCGGGGTCGGGGCGGTGGTGGTAGAAGAGGTCGACGTACGCGAGCCCGAGCCGCGCGAGCGACTGATCGAGCGACGCCAGCAGGTACTTCCGCGAGCCGCGGTCGCCGTACGGACCGGCCCACATGTCGTAGCCGGCCTTGGTCGAGACGAACAGCTCGTCGCGGTGGGCGGCCAGGTCCTCGCGCACGATCCGGCCGAACGTCTGCTCCGCCGCGCCCGGCGGCGGCCCGTAGTTGTTGGCGAGATCGAAGTGCGTGATCCCGAGGTCGAACGCGCGGAGGACGATGGCCCGCGCGTTCGCGTACGGGTCCACCGCGCCGAAGTTGTGCCAGAGCCCCAGGGAGACGAGCGGCAGCCGGACCCCGGAGCGGCCGCACCGCCGGTAGAACGCCTCGGAGTCGTAGCGGGTCGGGGCGGGGACGTGCATCCCCGGAATCTATCCCAGGTCGGGGAGGAAGCTCGTGCCCGCCGGGGAAGGGACGCCGAAGAACTGGGCGACGCTCGCGCCCAGATCGGCGAAGGTCCCGCGGGTCCCGAGGGATCCGCCGCCGCGCCCCGGCGCGTGGACGAGGAGGGGCACGTACTCGCGCGAGTGATCCGTCGACGGCGTGGTCGGATCGCAGCCGTGGTCGGCGGTGATCGCGGCGAGCTCGCCCGGGCGGAGCTTGCCGAGGATCCTGGGCAGCGCGCGATCCAGCTCCTCCAGGGCCCGTCCGTAGCCGACCGGGTCGTTCCGGTGCCCGTACAGGGAGTCGAAGTCCACCAGGTTCACGAACAGGAGCCCGTGCTCCACCCGGTCGAGCAGCGCCTCGGTCCGGCGGAGCCCGTCGGCGTTCCCCTCGGTGTGGATCTCGTCCGTGATCCCCTTGCGATCGAAGACGTCGGGGATCTTCCCCACGCCGAACACCGGCACGCCGGCCCCCGCCAGCGTCTCGAGCACGGTGGGGCCGGGCGCGGCGAGGGCGAAGTCCTTGCGGTTGTACGTGCGGCGGTACTGGCCCGGCGTGCCCACGAACGGGCGCGCGATGACGCGCGCCACGCGGAACGGATCGAGCAGCCGCCGCGCGGCGCGGCACCAGGCGTAGAGCGTCTCGAGCGGCACCGTCTCCTCGTGCGCCGCGATCTGGAACACCGAGTCCGCCGAGGTGTACACGATCGGCTTCCCGGTCTCCTGGTGCTCGGGCCCGAGCTCCTCGACGATCACCGTGCCGCTCGCCGCCTTGTTGCCGAGCACGCCCGGGACGCCCGTCTCGCGCACCCAGGGCTCGAGGATCTCCGGCGGAAAGCCCTGGGGGTAGAGCGCGAGCCCCTCGCGCAGGACGATCCCCATCATCTCCCAGTGCCCGGTGATGGTGTCCTTCCCCTGGGAGCGCTCGGCCATCTTGCCCGCGAACGCCGCGGGGGCCGGATCCGGCGGGACGCCCGCGATGGCCGTGAGCCCACCCAGCCCCATGCGGCCCAGGACCGGCAGGGCGAGGCCGCCCACCGCGCGGCTCGTGTTGCCGATCGTGTCGGAGTCTTCGTCCTCGTCGCCGTAGAGGCGGGCGTCGGGGAGCGCGCCGCAGCCGGCGCTGTCGGCGACGAGGATGAGGAAGCGCTTCTTCTCCATCCGCTGATTGTAGCCTGCTACCGCGCTTCCAGCAGGAGCGGCACCGAGACGTCCACCGGCGCGCCCTCGAACGCCGGGAAGACGAGCCGCCGCCCCGCCGTGGACAGGCAGCGGCCCAGCCCGCTCGTGGCGACGTCCGCCTCCGCGATCCAGGCCGACGACACGGCGCCGGTCTTCTCGACGGTGAGGAGCAGCGTCGCGTGCTCCCGCCGCCCGCGGGCCGCGCTGCGGCTGATGCACCCGGAGAACGCGCCCTGGCTCTCCGCCACCACGCGCTCGACGGCGGCGGGTTCGAGCGAACGGGCGGTGTCGAGGTCCAGCGCCTCGATCGGCTCCGCCGGCGCGGGGCCGTCCTTCTTGCGGTGGAGGAGGTCGAGGAGCTTGCGGTCCTTGCGGGAGATCGCGGGGGCTTCCTTCTTGCGCGCGCGCCCGACGGTGACCGTGCCGGGCTCGAAGCGGGCGCGCGACACCGTGCGCGAGGGCTCCGCCGCCTGCGCGGGCG
>JAEYOU010000229.1 GCA_023411405.1 Pseudomonadota bacterium
AGGCCCGGGTGGCCGCGGCCGAGGTCGCGGTGGCGGAGGCCGCCGTGGAGGGCTGCCGCGTGCGCGCGCCCTTCGACGGCCTCCTCACCCGCCGGCTCGTCGAGGTGGGAGAGATCGTCTCGGTGGCCGCCGCCCCGCGGGCCACGAGCGGCGTGGCCGGCGCGGTCGCGGAGGTGATGGACGTGTCGACGCTGGACGTCCTGGTCGATCTGAACGAGACGCACGTCGATCGGGTCCGCGCGGGACAGCCCGCGGAGGTGGAGGTCCCCGCCCGGCCCGGGCGCCGGTACGCCGCCCGCGTCGAGCGGATCGAGCCCACCGCGGATCGATCGAAGGGAGCCGTGAGCGTCCGTGTGCGCCTGCGCGATCGCGACGAGGCGCTCCGACCCCAGCTCTCGGCCCGCGTGACCTTCCTCTCGGAGCCCCCGCCGGACGGCGCGCGCCTCGCGCTGCGCGTGCCGCGCGCCGCCGTCGCCGAGCGGGGCGGCGGAGCGGTGGTGCTCGCGATCCAGGAGGGCCGCGTCCGGTACCGCCCGGTCGTGCTCGGCGGCGCCAGCGGCGATCACGTCGAGGTGCGATCGGGGCTGGACGGAGACGAGCTCCTCGTCGTCAACCCGCCGCCCGGCCTCGCGGACGGCGCTCGTGTGGAGGTGGAGCCATGACGCAACCGGTCCCGCAGCCCGTCCCCGCAGCCGCCCCGCTGGTGGAGGTGCGCGGGCTCCGCAAGGTCTACCGGCGCGGCAGCCAGGAGGTGCCGGTCCTCGAGGGGATCGACGTCACCATCGCGCGGGGCGAGTTCCTCGCGCTCATGGGCCCGTCCGGCTCCGGCAAGACGACGCTCATGAACCTCATCGCCGGGATCGACCGCCCGACGTCGGGCACGCTGACGGTCGCCGGCACCGACCTGTCCGGCCTGTCCGAGGGCGCCCTGGCGCGCTGGCGGCAGCGGCACGTCGGCTACGTCTTCCAGACGTACAACCTCATCCCGGTGCTCACCGCGCTCGGCAACGTGGAGCTCCCGCTCCTGCTCCACCGCATGGGCCGCGCCGAGCGGCGGGAGCGGGCGCGGACGGCCCTGCGCGTCGTCGGCCTCGCCGAGCGCGAGCACCACCGGCCCCGCCAGCTCTCGGGCGGCCAGGAGCAGCGCGTCGCCATCGCCCGCGCGATCGTCGCCGACCCGGACGTCATCGTCGCGGACGAGCCCACCGGCGATCTCGACGCGCGCAGCGCCGAGGAGGTGCTCGATCTCCTCCAGACGCTCAACCGCGAGTTCGGCAAGACGATCGTGATGGTGACCCACGACCCGCGGGCCGCGGAGCGCGCCACGGTCCGCCGGTTCCTCCAGAAGGGCGTCCTCCAGGAGCACGCGTCGTGAAGTACCTCGGCTACGTGCTCCGTCACCTCCGGGGCCGCGGTCTCCGCTCGCTCAGCACCGCGGCGGCGCTCGCGCTCTGCGTGTTCCTGTTCGTGACGCTGCGCGCCTTCCTGGGCGCGCTCCACTACAGCCTCGAGACCGTCGACGGCGCCCGGCTCGTCACCCGGAACAAGGTGAGCCTCATGTTCCCGCTCCCGCCCGCGTACAAGGAGCGGATCGCGGAGCTCCCGGGCGTGAAGCGGGTCGCGGCGATGCACTTCTTCGCCGGGAGCCGCAAGACCGAGAAGTCCTCCGACTTCTTCACCAACTTCGCCGTCGATCCCGAGCCCTTCCTCGCGATGTTCCCGGAGATCGTCCTCCCCGAGGCGGAGCGGCGGGAGTTCCTCGCCGACCCGCGCGGCGCCATCGTGGGACGCCGGACCGCCGAGCGCTTCGGGTGGAAGACGGGCGACACCTTCAGCCTGGAGTCCTTCATCCCGGTGTTCCAGATCGGGAAGCCCTGGGACTTCGTGGTGAGCGGGATCTTCGACGAGGACAAGGTCCGCCACGCGGGCACCGACACGACCGCGATGTACTTCCACTTCTCGCGGCTCGACCGGGAGACGCGCGGCGTGTACGGCGTCGGGAACTACGCGATCCAGATCGACGACCCGCGGCAGGCCGGGGCGGTGGCGGCGGCGGTGGACCGGCTGTTCGAGAACAGCGCGGCCCAGACCTTCACGCAGACCGAGGCCGCGTTCCGCGCGGGCATGATCGCCGCGGCCGGAGACCTGGCGCCGCTCCTCGACGCGGTCGCCCTGGCGGTCATGTTCGCGGTGCTGCTCGTGATCGCCAACACCATGAGCATGTCCGTCCGCGAGCGGCGGCGCGAGCTCGGGGTCCTGAAGACGCTCGGCTTCTCCGACGGCCTGGTGCTGCGCCTCGTCACCGCGGAGGCGCTGCTCATCGGCGCCGCCGGGGGCGCCGTCGGGCTGGCGCTCTCCGCGGGCGTCATCGCGGGGCTCCCCGGCCTGCCGTTCGTCGGGGACGCCGTGCGCGCCTACCCCGACCTGTCGCTCTCGCCCGCGCTGCTCGCGCAGGGCATGGGCATCGCCGCTGGACTGGGCCTGCTCGCCGGGCTCCTCCCCGCGCTGGCCGCGTACCGGGTCCGGGTCGCGGAGGCGCTCCGCAGCATCTAGCGAGATCCACCATGGCCCTGCCCATCCTCTCGTACAACCTGAAGAGCCTCGCGGTCCGCTGGCAGATCACGCTCCTCGCGGTGTTCGGCGTGGGGGTCGTCGTCGCGGTGTTCGTGATCCTGCATGCCATGGCCGCAGGGTTCGCCGAGACGCTCAAGGCGACCGGCCGTGCCGACGGTGCGATCGTCGTCCAGAAGGGCGCCCAGTCCGAGCCCGCCTCGATCTTCCCCCGGGAGCAGGCCGACGCGCTCGCCGCGGACGCCGGCGTCGCCCGGGCGGCCGACGGCGCGCTGCTCGCGTCGCCCGAGGTGGTCGTGGTCGTGACGCTCCCGGGCCGCGGCGCGGAGGCGCCCGTGAACGCCACCGTACGCGGGATCACGCCGGTCGCGCCC
>JAEYOU010000232.1 GCA_023411405.1 Pseudomonadota bacterium
CACCGATCCGTCAGGATAGAGCGCAGCGCGAGGTTGCCGTCTTTTATCAGGCTTAGGCGGTAATCGATCGCCTTGATGGCGGATTCGGGCACCCGGAACAAGGTTCGGATGAGGTCGTTGTCCAAAAAGGGAGACCGCACGACGACCTGGCTCCGCTCCAGGGCCAAGCTTCCAAATTGATGCCAGGGCGCCTGGCGATATACGGAAAACGAGAGCGGATGCATCTCGAGAGCGGCGGCGTAGGTCTCATGAGAGCCGCGTGCACCCGCAAGCAGTTCGTCGCAGAAGACCTCGGGCGTCGGCTTTGATGGTCTGAATGTCCGGTTGTAACGAAACACTTCATCGCCAAACAGCCCAGTCAATCTGACGGGGGCGGTCTGTCGCGCCCTCTCGTTTGCATATAGGTCGGGAGCGCGACTGACGTCCGCGCAGCCGTCTGTCAGATAAACGGTGCGTGCCGCGTATTCGGGGAAACGCGAAAGGAACTCTTCTCCTACGGAGATGACTTGGTGTGACTGGCTACAAGCCGCTGCGACGCGCCTCGCCACCCGAACGTCCCGGCACTCACGGTACATACCGCCAAACGTATAGCAGGGCACGGGTCGAGCTGAGTCGGCCCCCCATGCCATAATCACGCGCGTATCCAAGCCTCCGGTGAGGGACATCCCGACCGGTTGCGGGCCATTGAGATATCGTGGAAGATTGCGTGAAAAGGCGCCCCGGAGTTCCGGGTAATATGATTCGGGTTCAAGAGGAAGCTGCTCTTCCCAGTCTCGCGGATCGAAATAGCGGTTCTCGAGTTCTAGCGAACCATTCCGAAAGACCCACAATGCAGCACCGGGCAACACGTGGACGCCCTTGAACAGCGTGCGATCCTCCAACACGCATCCGCAGGCGACAAACTCCCCGAGACTTCGAGGATCGGCGACACGGAGTTCGGGACGAACCTGAAGGATCGCCTTGGCTTCAGCCGCGAAATAGAACGCGTCCTTCGATTGATGATAGTAGAGGCGGTGCATTCGGTATCGGTCGGTAAAGAGGACGGCTGTCCCGGATTTCACATTCGCAAGCAGCCCATGGAACATGCCGTTTAAACACGCCGGAAACGCAGGCTCCTCCTCGTAGAGGTGCACAAGGTAAGAGGGTCCCTCCGCTTCGACCGGATGTCCGCGCTGTATGAGGCGGTGGCGCGTGCCCGGTTCCGGAAAATCCTCGCCGGAGAACAGCAACACTACCTCTCCTGTTTCGTTCCGGAGCGGCATTCGATCCGAAAACGAGTTTTCCAGTGCGGTCCATCCCACATACACGCCGAGGCCCTCATCGACCCACGTCCCCTCCGTGTAGAACGATTCGTGGCGCATTACTGCGAGCATTTCCAGCAACTCTGAAGTGGCCTGCGCCCGCGGCTTCTGCGTGATGAGGCCGACGATACCGGGCATGCGAAGATCCCCTGAAAACGAATCCTAAATTGCTTTCTTCCAGGCCCGGAGTTGCCTTTCGTACCAAGCCGCCCGAATCGTTCGGAGTTTGGCAATCACAGGCTCAGGGATGTGCTCGATGGGCCGGTGGTGCAAACCGAGTCGAAAACCGATGGAGCCGGCCGTGGTCAAGGGGACGTAGTAACGGGAGACATCGACACGCTGGAATCCGCTATTCCGCTTGAACTCGGCAACGCCGTCCTTGTCGCGCTTGCGATAGGCGAAGTCCGCGTAGACCAGATGGGGAATACGTCGTTCGGCACAGGAACGGACTGCCTCGGCAATGAGCGTGTTTGTCGGAGCCTTGTCCCGCTGTCCGATCATGGAGACGATGCTCATAATGCCTAGTTGCGTTCGTGCGTCGTCGCAGATCAGCTTTGCGAAGCCGATGAGTATGCCCTCGAGGAAGGCTCCCAGAAAAATACTACAGTCGAGGAACGTCGCCAGTTCGTCGTACACGCAGCCGAGACTCTTGCCGTAGTGCCGGAACGGCCGCCCCTGCCGGACCGGGCACTCATTGTAGATAGTCCAGATGCCGCTGACGAGATCATCGGAAAAAGGAACCTCCCGTACCACTACCCCGGCTCTTGCCCCTTTACGAACCATATTCCGCGTTTTGTTATCGATCTGCCGGGTCCACCAGTCATCGAATGTACATACCGGAAGGGCCGCAACGTTTTCCGTCTCCATCGGATAGGGATATCGAAGGTCGGGCTGTGAGAACCGCTGCGTGAACGTGAAAAGGTCGATTCGGGGTCTCTGGTTCCGCAGTCCCGGGAGAATCGCTGCGGGATCGCGCGGAAAATGGTACTTCTCGGCCTCCAGACGAGCAACCCTGAGGAGCCCCTCCTCCACCCTGATCTGAGTTCCGTCAATGGCTATGAGGCGATGCATTGTCTCAGCCGCACTAGGAACAGTTCTGTTATGGCGAAGGCTCAATCGCCACTTACGCTGGCTGCGGGGGCCGCCGCTGGACAAGTTTGCTCACAAAAAACGCCTTCAGCCTCCGCATCTGTTCGCGTCTGGTGAACTCGACGAGTTCGGACGACACAGGCCTTTGGCTTCCCCGGATCATCGACCAGGCATAGCCCGCTCCTAAGGCAGCCCCCCCGATGATAAGAGGGCTCCTGGTCATCTGGTAGAACATTCACGAGAGCTCCCAAATCGGGTGATTCCCTACCGAATAGTCCTTCGCCCCCGATCTGAACCTCGCGGCAACCTTACCGTGGCGGGCCGTACCCATGTCCCGATGGTGCAGACACACGCTCTCGGTGAACGTTCTTGTCCGCCAGCCCTTCATCCTTGCGGTTGTGACCGCTATGTGGTCGATCGCCCCGGTTCTCACTGGGATATAG
>JAEYOU010000305.1 GCA_023411405.1 Pseudomonadota bacterium
GCGCTGGCCCAGCGCGGCGAGGCGGGCGCCCGCGTCCTCCGGGTCGTCGTCGTCCGGGTCGCGGCCGAGGCTGAACCCGCGCTCGGCGGGATCCGGCAGCGCGAGGAACAGCCCGGTCTCCGGCCCCAGCGACGCGAGGTCCGCCGACGCCGAGAGATCCATCAGCGCCTCGGCGAGCAACGCCACGAGTCGCCCCGCGCCCGAGAAGCCGAACGTCGCGGTCGGGAGCGCGTGCACGCTGACGGGCTGGGGCTCGTCGTCCCCGGGGAACATCACGTCCACGCCGGGCGCCGGCGAGGGGTGGGCGAGGCCGGCCCGGAAGGCGGCCGCCGCCTGCACGGCGCCGCCGAGCGGGGACGCGAGGCCCATGGCCTTCACCCAGAGCGCCGCCACGTCAGTTGATCTCCACCTTGCCGCCGCGGATCTTCTGGACCCCGTCCGCCTGCGTGACGACGTTCACGCCGCGAACCGTGACCTTGCCGTCGCGGCGGAGCGTGACGGACGCCTTCCCGCAGCGCAGCACGACCTCCTCGCGCCCCTCGATCTCCACGCGCCGGCCGTCCACGCGGGCGGTCGTCTCGGCCGCCGGGAGCGGGCCCGCGAGCACCGCGTCGAGGTGCGGCGTCGCCGAGCGCAGGAGCGCGATCACCACCGGCCTCCCCGGATCGCCGTCCTCGAACAGGAGCAGCGCCTCCTGGCGTGCCTGGGCGGCGCGCTCCAGCGCGGCGTCGTCGAGCCCGGCGGAGACCCGTGCCGACGTCGGCCCGCGGCCCGAGCCCGGGAGCTCGACCTTCACCTCGCCGGCGCGCGCCGACGCGACCCGGCCGACGCGCGGCCCCTCGATCCGCGCCCCCGGCTCCAGCCGGACGACGTCGGCCTTCTTCCCCCTGGGCGCGCGCATCTAGAGGTCCTTCTTGCAGACGAGGCACTTCCCCTTGGCGGCCTGCTTCCCCAGGGCGACGACCGGCTTCTGGAGCACCGGGAAGGGCGGGGTGTTCTTATCGTTGTGGAGCATGAGGTCGAACGAGCGCGGGACGTTCTTCCCCTCGAACTTCACGTCCATCGAGAAGTTCACGAACTCGGCCTTCCCCTTCGTCTTGCTCGACGCGACGCCGCCGCCCGCGGTCCCCGCCTCGTCGCCGGTCGAGGTCGAGAAGTTCGAGTCCTTCACGCAGATGGGCTTGCCGTCCGCCTTCACCTTCTTCGTCCCCTTCGCCGCGTCCGACGACCGGGCGATGTTCGGGTACGGGATGGGCACCGGACCGCCGGGGGACGGCGTCTTGCAGACGTCCGGGAAGGCGAGCGTCGTGCCGTTCGTGTCGGCGTTGACGATCGAGAGCTTGTTCACGCCCACGCTGGTGGCCATCGCGTTCCCTCGCTCGCGCCTCGTGCGCTCTCCATATATCTACGCCCGGACCTCGAGCGAGCGCACCTCCGTCGGCTCCCGCGCGAGGACGAGCTCGCCCCGCCAGAGGAGGAAGACCTTGCGCGCGTCGGTGTCCACGATGACGGTGTCGAGCCGGGTCTCGACGGTCGCGTCCTCGCGCCCGGCCCGCGCGACGACCACGGTGGGAGGCGGGACCCCGGGGAGCCGGAACGAGGAGCCCCCCTCCGCCGCCGTTCCCGCCACGATCACCGGCTCGTCGCCGCGCAGGTGACCGTCGGCGACGAGCCCAGGCGAGGCGGCGTTCAGGAACCGCCGGTCGAAGTCCTTCGGGAGGAGCGGCGCGCGCTCCTTCTCCCAGCGCGCGTCGTAGGTCCCCGCGTACCTCGTCCGCGGCTCCCAGCTCGGCGAGAGGAAGCCGAAGCCGGCGGGCGGCGGGCGATCCCCCCAACCCTTGAACGGCCGGGCCGCATCCTCGACGTTCGGGCAGCGCAACCCCTCCTCGAACCTGCCGCCGGGGTGGAACCCCACGCCGACCGGGTTGCGGGGCTCGCCCTTCCCCCCGAACGCGCGCTCCCACTGCAGCGGAATGCGTTCGAACGCCGCGGGCCGGGTCATGCCGGTGACGCCGAGCGACCTGTAGAAGACCCGGTCCCCGACCACGCGGACGCCCTTCCGGAGCGGCCCGACCTGCAGCGCGACCACCATCTCCGTCGTCCCGGGGCGCGGCGCGACCGCGCTCCCCACCAGCACCACGTCGGTGGCCGGCTTCGGCAGCGAGCACTCCGGCTCGTAGCGATAGCTGGACGTCTCGAGCTCCCCGTACGGCTCGCCCGCGAGCACCGGCGAGAGCTGCTCGGGCGCGAGCGCGAGCCCGCTCACCGACAGGTCCCAGGTCCCCTTGACGAGGGGGACGAGCAGCGGCCGCCTCTCCTCGTCCGCGACGAACAGCGGCTCGAACGCGAACGGTGTCGCGTTTTCGACGGAGGGTTGACCCACGGGAGCAACCTAGCACGAGCCCGCGGAGGCGGATTCCCCATCAAACGCACGCTCCCGGTCCCGGTTCGTGCTTGAATGGGCCGCGCTGCCCGAGGTCGGGCACGCGGAGCGCTCATGCCGATCGCCACGGCTGCCCAGTCGATTCCCGTGACCGAGTTCGAGATCGAGGTGGGAGCGCACGCCCAGGGCGACCTCGGCGTGTTGAGCTTCGACGCCGACGAGCGGCTCTCGACGCCGTTCGAGCTCGAGGCGACGCTCGTCCCGCGCCCCGGCGTCGACGTGGACGCGGCGACGCTGGTGGGCGAGCCGGCCTGCCTCGCCGTCCAGCTCGGCGACGGCGACGCCCGCTTCCTCGACGGCATCGTCCGGCGCGTGAGGACGTGGGAGGAGGGGCGCGGCGATGCGCGCCAGCGCGTCCGCGTCACGATCGTCCCGCGGCTCTGGCGCCTCGGGAAGATCGTCCGCAGCCGCATCTTCCAGGAGCTCACGGTCCCGGAGATCGTCCGCAAGGTGCTCGGGGACGGCGAAGTCGAGCACCGGCTCGCGCTGTCCGGCCGGTACCCGAAGCGCACCTACTGCGTCCAGTACGCCGAGTCCGACCTCGACTTCGTCTCGCGCCTCCTCGAGGAGGAGGGCATCTTCTACTTCTTCGAGCACGCGCAGGGCGCGCACACGATGGTGCTCGGCGATTCGCCCTCCGCCCACCCGCCGCTCCCCGGCGACGCGCGCCTGCGCTTCCACGAGAGGAGCGACCAGCCCAGCGGCGAGGAACACGTCGACGAGTTCTCGTCGGCGCTCGAGGTCCGGTCCGGCAAGGTGACGCTGCGCGACTTCGACTTCGTGAGGCCCCACACCGACCTCACCACCTCGCAGAAGGCGCAGGGCCCCGACGCCGCGCTGGAGGTGTACGAGTACCCCGGCGGCTACCAGGACTCCCCGGCCGGAAAGCGGATCGCGCAGGTGCGGCTCGAGGAGGAGCGGGCCCGCGCCTGCACCTCGGCGGGCGCGTCCATCTGCCGGCGGCTCGTCCCCGGCGCGACCTTCGAGCTCTGCGAGCACCCCGCGCCGGACGTCGACGGCGAGTACCTCGTCGTCTCCGTCGAGCACCACGGCGCCCAGCCGGAGCTCCTCGGCACCGCCGCGCCGCGGGCCGCGGGGGACGGCGAGGGCTACCGGAACCGGTTCCGCTGCATCCGCGCCGACGTGCCCTTCCGGCCGGAGCGCCGCACGCCGCGGCCGACGATCCCCGGCGCGCAGACCGCGATCGTGGTCGGCCCGCCCGGCGAGGAGATCCACACCGACGAGCACGGTCGGATCAAGGTCCAGTTCCACTGGGACCGCGAGGGGTCGCGGAACGACCGCTCCAGCTGCTGGATCCGGGTCGCGCAGTCCTGGGCCGGCCCGGGGTGGGGTGCGCTCTACCTCCCGCGCATCGGCCAGGAGGTGGTGGTCGAGTTCCTCGAGGGCGATCCCGACCGGCCGCTCGTGACGGGGAGCGTCTACAACGGCTCGAACCCGCCGCCCGTCTCGCTCCCCTCGGAGAAGACCCGCAGCACGCTGCGCTCGGCGAGCAGCCCGGGCGGCAACGGCTCGAACGAGCTGCGGTTCGAGGACGCCGCCGGCGAGGAGGAGATCTTCCTCCACGCTCAGAAGGACCTGAACGTCGTCGTCGAGAACGACGAGACGACGCGGGTCGGCGGGAACCAGTCGCTCACCGTCCAGCGGGACCGCAGCCGCGTCGTCGCCGGCAGCCAGTCGCTCCAGGTCGCGAAGGACGACAGCCGCACCATCGGCGCCGCCCAGACGCTCACGGTGGGGGCGAACCGGACCACGACGGTCGGCGGGAACCACACCGAGACGGTGGGCGGCGACCAGAGCGTGGCGGTCGGCGCGACCCAGAACGTCACCGTCGCCCTCGCCGCCGCCGAGTCGGTCGGCCTCGGGAAGGCGCTCAGCGTGGGCGGCGCCTACGCGGTCACGGTGGGCGCGGCGATGAACGAGCTCGTCGGCGGCATCAAGGCAGAGGAGATCGGCGGCGCCAAGGTCGAGGTGGTCGGGGCGAAGAAGACCGAGACGGTGATGGGCTCGCGCACGATGAAGGTGGGCGGGGACCTCGCCGAGACGGTCGGGAAGTCGCGCACGCTCAAGGTCGGCAAGGATCTCCTCATCAGCGTCGGCGGCAAGCTCCAGCAGGTGGTGAAGGGCAAGTTCACCCTCAAGGCGAAGGAGATCACGCTCGCGGCCGACGACCAGTTCACGCTCAAGGTCGGCGCGGCGACGCTGCAGGTGAAGAAGAGCGGCCAGGTCGTCCTCAAGGGCTCGAAGGTCCAGGTCACCGCCAGCGGCGACCTCGTCCTCAAGGGCTCGAAGATCTCCGAGAACTGACGTGGCCTCGGGAGAGCGCATCCGCTACGAGCTGCGGGCCGGCGCGTACGGCGAGGACGAGCTCGTCGTCGTGCGCGTCGAGGGGAGCGAGGGGCTCTCCGCGCCGTACCGGTTCGAGGTCGACTTCGTGGCGCGCGCGGGGGACGTCGAGCTGGCCGACGTGGTCGGCGCGGAGGCGGTGCTCTCGATCCGCCGCCCCACCGGTGAGGAGCGGGTGGTCCACGGCGAGGCGATCCGCGCCGCGCTGACCGGGGTCGCCGCGGGGGTGCCCCGCTACCGCGTGACGATCGCGCCGCGGCTCGCGCGGCTGCAGCGCACGGCCCGGAGCCGGGTCTTCCAGGCGATGACGGTGCCGCAGATCGTCCAGTCGGTCCTGTCCGATCACGGGGTCACGCACCGCGCGTCGCTGTCGGCGGCCTATCCGACGAAGGAGTTCGTCGTCCAGTACCGCGAGAGCGACCTCGCGTTCCTCTCGCGGCTCCTCGAGGGCGAGGGGATCTGGTACCGCTTCGAGCACTCCGACGACGCCCACGAGCTGGTGCTCGGCGACACGCCGAGCGCGCTCGCCGAGCGCGAGGGCACGCTCGACGTACGGCCGGAGAGCGGACAGGCCGACGGCGCCGAGCACCTCACCAGGCTCGCGTGCGCGCGGCGCATGACGCCGACGAAGGCCGTCCGGTGCGAGTTCGACTTCTGCCAGCCGGCGGGGCCCCTCACCGCGACGGAGGGGGACGGCGCGCTGGAGGTGTACGACTACCCGGGCGGCGACGTCGCGACCGCCGAGCTGCGCCGCCGGACGAAGACGCTGCTCGGCGAGCTGCGCCACGGCGAGGAGACCTGGGAGGGCGAGGGGAACGCCGTCGGGGCGCTGCCCGGGACGAAGCTCGACGTGGACGGCGCTGGCACGCTCGCGGTCGTGCGCGTCACCCACCGCGGCGAGCAGGAGCAGGCGCCCGGCGCGGTGCGGCAGGTGATGTCCACCTACGCGAACCGGTTCGAGGCCATCCCGGGGGATCGCCCGTACCGGCCGCGGCGTACGACCCCGCTCCCGCGGGCGGCCGGCATCGAGACGGCGACGGTGGTGGGCCCCGCGGGCGAGGAGATCCACCCGGACCGGTACGGCCGCGTGAAGGTGCGGTTCCACTGGGATAGAGAGGGCCCCGGCGACGACCGCGCGAGCTGCTGGGTCCGGGTGGCCCAGGCCTGGGCCGGTCCGGTCATGGGCGCGACCTTCCTCCCGCGCGTCGGGCAGGAGGTGGTGGTCCGGTTCCTGGAGGGCGACCCGGATCGGCCGCTCGTGACGGGCGCCGTCTACAACGGCGCCAACGCGGCGCCCGTGGCCCTCCCCGCCGAGAAGACGCGGAGCACGCTGCGGACCGACTCGAGCCCCGGCGGCGGCGGCTCGAACGAGCTGCGGTTCGAGGACGCCTCCGGCCAGGAGGAGGTCCTCCTCCACGCGCAGAAGAACCTCGACGCAGCGGTCGAGAACGACGCCGGCGCGGCCGTCCAGGTGAACCAGGCGCTCGAGGTGACGGGGGACCGGACGCAGCAGGTGCTCGGCGCGCAGTCGCTCCGGGTCGACGTCCTGGACGTGACGAGGATCGACGGGGCCGCGACGCTCACCGTCGCCGGGGAGCGGACCACCACGGTCGGGCTCGCGCACGTCGAGGAGATCGGCAAGGCGAACGCCGTCACCGTCGCGAAGAACCGCTACGTCAGCGTGGGGCTCGCGAGCGCGGAGACCGTGGGGGCCGCGCTCGCGCTCTCGGTCGGCGGCGGCTACGTCGTGAACGTCGGCGGCGCGCTCAACTACGCCGTCGCCGGGCTGAAGGCGACGCAGGTCGGCGGGGCCGCGATCGAGCTCGTCGGCGCCGCGCGCGACGAGACGATCGGCAAGGACAGGAACGCCCGGACGCAGGGGGACGTCCACCTCGAGGTGGACGGCGGCGCGTCCCTCGAGACGGGGAAGGACGCGACCGAGAAGGCCGACGGCGACGTCGAGATCGGAGTCCCCGAGGGGAACGCGCTCCTCTGCCAGGCGGGCCAGCTCGAGGCCGACACGCTGAGGATCGTGGTGAACGGGAAGGTCGCGCTCGAGCTGGAGCGATCGGGCGCGGCCACGCTGTCCGGCGCTGCCGTCACGATCGAGGGAGGTTAGGTGGGCGGCGTTCAGCTGAAGGGCGCGCAGGTCACCAAGGTCGCGGCCGCTCCGGCGGCCCAGGCCGCCGTGCAACCGGCGGCGGCGCCGGCGCAGCAGCAGGCGCAGGCGGACTGGAAGCTCGAGTGCGGGCACCACGCGAGCGACGGGTCCCGCCCGATCTTCCACCACGGCAACAGGCTCGAGCTCGTCCCGAACAAGGGGAAGAACTCCGACAAGGTCACGATCTACTACAAGAACGAGCAGACGGCGCCGCCCGCCGAGCTCCGGATCGGCGGGACCTCGTGCAAGAAGGGGGCGCCGCAAGGGAAGTTCGACACCTACGTCTTCGACGCCAAGTTCCTCGGCAACGACGAGCAGCGGTTCTGGACGCCCGCGTTCTGGAAGAACTGGCGGCAGGGGACCATTCACCGCGTGGAGAACGCGCCGCTCCCGTTCGAGATCCAGGTCCGGAGCCCGCGCCGCTACAAGCTCGAGTTCGCCTTCCCGGCCATGAAGGGCTGGAAGGGAGGCGAGCAGTACAGCAAGGACAAGAAGGACGGCGCCTGGAAGCTCGCGCCCAAGAAGTGCGAGGAGAAGTTCGAGACGACCAGCTGGAGCCCGACCAAGCTCAAGACCGAGAAGAAGGTCGTGAAGGAGGACCGGAAGTACACCTCCACCGGCACCCGCTCGACCTACGAGGTCAAGAAGACGAACGAGACGGAGATCGCGCCCATCGCGTTCTCCATCGACGATCACGAGGTCGAGCTCGACCTCCTCGACGCGATCGGCCAGTTCAAGAAGCTCGCCGACTCCTTCCAGGAGATCGTCCGGTCGTTCAAGGAGAAGGCGCCGCAGGTCGGGTGGTACTTCGAGTACGAGCTCCAGCTCTTCCAGGGAACGCTCGCGATCGAGTGGAGCTGGCAGGAGGCCCACGACCACACCGCCTTCACGTACATCGACCTCGACGTGGCGATGACGTTCGTGAGCGCCTCGGTCGAGGGCGGGATCGGCGTCGCGGGGCTCGGGTTCCGGGCCCAGATCTACCTCGGGCTCAACGGGAGCCTCGACCTCAAGGTGAGCGGGAGGCGGGAGCGCCCCGAGATGAACCCGGGGTTCTCCTTCCCGTTGACGCTGGCGCTCGCGGCGACGCTCGGCGCCCGGTTCGAGGTGGGGAACTTCCTCAAGGCGAGCGCGACCGGGACGACGGGGATCGAGTTCGTGGGGGAGATGGGCCTCAACCGGCCGGATCGCCAGGCGATGCTCACGTTCGACGTCACCGGCGAGTGGACCGGCATCGTGGTGACCGTCGCGGCCTCGGCCGGGTTCTTCGGGATCGGGCCCAAGACGAAGTTCGTGAAGAAGAAGCTCGCGGACCCGCGGAAGATGTTCGAGATCCAGTGGCCGAGCGACAAGCGGTACGAGCCCCCGGAGGTGAGCCGCGACCGGATCCGCCAGGTCGTGCTCGAGCACCTGACGAAGGGGTTCGTCGACCGGCTGAAGGTCGCGACGGTCGTCCGCGACTGGTGGCTGAACGACTACATGGACATCGAGAAGGTCACGGACCGGCTGATGGAGGTCATCGACAGGACCCCGGGCTTCGACCGGAGGCCCGACGTCGTGGACGGGCTCGGGTCCGGGATCCGCGGCGACCTCCGCGCCATCGCCGAGCGCGACCCGAAGAACAAGCACGACTACGTGACCGTGCCCGAGTTCGAGGAGTACCTCGCGAAGGCGCTCCCGGCCCGCCTCAAGAACATGGTCCCGCCGTCGAACGCGCTCGTGCCGCCCACGCAGACCGCGACCCCCACGCCCGCCGCGACCCCCACGCCGGCTGCGTGAGGAAGGAGCGCTCCTTTGAGCCACCCGATCCACCACCTCGAGGCGATCGTCCAGTTCGCCCGCGCCGATCTCCGGCTGAACGGGTTCCCTCTCGAGGACGTCGAGGCGAGGGACGAGACTCCATGGTCGTTCGCGCCGCCCGTGAACCCGGTCCTCGCCGGCCCGCGAAACGTCGTCGAGGTGATCCTCGACGCCTCGAAGGACTTCGCCGGCAAGCCGCTCCCGTTCGAGAAGGTCCAGCTCGAGGTCACGGTCCGGCGGTTCGAGAAGGGTGGGATCGTCGAGCCGGGGGCTGGGGACCTCGTGACGCGGCTCGTGCCGCCGCCCGAGCTGCTGAAGGAGATCGCGGAGGGCAAGCAGAAGCCGCCGGTGACCCTCACCCACCGGTTCGCGAGCGAGGGCCCCGACTTCTCGGGCGAGCTCCACGACGCGGAGCCGTTCACCGACGAGAAGGCGCTGCGGGACTACGGGGTCAAGCTGCGCGGGCTCGCGGTGAAGCGGGACACGGCGGGGCTGCTCGCCGAGCACGAGCCCAAGATCCAGGCCTGGGCGAAGGCGTACGACGAGCCGATCGACCGGTTCCGGGACAGCCTGAAGGAAGAGCTCGCGAAGTTCATCGCCGCGGGGGCGGACGTGGCGTTCACCCCCGACGACATCGTGCCGCGCGCCTGGTGCGGAGGCCGCATCTGGGAGCTCCGCCGCACGCGGAACCTCCCGCTCCTCCGGACGCTCCCCGGCGCGGAGGGGGAGCGGAGCGAGCTGTCGACGTTCGTGGCGCTGCGCGGCGGCGCGCTGCGCATCGTGCGCTAGGGCCCGCGGCCGCCGGCCTTCTCCAGGGCGGCGCGGACCGCGTCGTCGCGCGCGAGCTCGACCGGGAGGAGCCGCTCGTCGCCCTCGGCGAGCGGGTCGGCCCCGCGGGCGAGCAGGTACGTGACCGCCTCGAGGTCCCCGTCGGCCGCAGCGCGGTGG
>JAEYOU010000333.1 GCA_023411405.1 Pseudomonadota bacterium
GCCCGGCGCGCCGCCGATCGATCTCTTCTTCTCGCTCGCCGGGCTGCCGTCACCCACAGTGGAGGCGCTCGAGGACCCGGAGCTCCCGCTCGAGCCCGCGACGCTCGAGGCCGTCCTCCGCTCGCTCTCGTACGTCGGGCCCGCGCTCGGCCCCGCGCCGCTCGCGGCCTTGCTCGCGGAGGCCCGCGCCCTCGCGGCCGCGCACGGCGGCGCGACCTGGAGGCGGGAGCTGCGGCTCGCGTGGGCGAGGGGGGACTAGGAGCGTGTCGGCCGAACGGGCCGGCCGTCTCGGCGGTCGGCCCGTGGAGGGCCAAGAGGAGCGGGTCGGCCGCCGCAGGGGCGGACCGTCCCACGCGGGCCCTTCTCCTTTCCCACCCAGGCGTGCTCACGCGCGACGACCGCCGCCGAGCGTCCCCGCCAGCGCGCGCAGCCGCGGCACCACCGCCCGGGCGCTCTCGATCTGGAGCGCGACGCCGCGGGCGAGGGACTCGCGCCGGGCGTCGATCGACGCGAGGAACCGACGCCAGGCCTCGACGGTGGAGTCGCCCGTCATGTCGTCGATCGAGAGGACGGCGTCCCCCATGCCGAGGGCCTCGAAGAGCTCGCGCGTCTTGAACTCGTAGGCGACCGGCAGCACGGGCGTCCCGGAGATGAGGGCCAGGATCCCGGCGTGCATGCGCGTCGCGAACACCACGTCCGCCTGGCCGAAGATGCGGAGGAGCTCGTCGGTGGAGTGATGGGCGCCGTCCACCTCGACGGCCTCCCGGATCCCTGCCGGGAGCGCGTCGCGCACCTCGGCCGCCACGGCCGCGTCGTTGGCCCAGTACTCGGGGATGCCCTGGCACGTCGAGACGAACGTCACCCGCGCACCGTGCGCGCGGACGAGGTGCGCGACGCCCGCCGCGACCGCGCCGACGTAGCGGCGCATGCCGTCCCTGCGCTTCTCGTTCTGGAAGCTCCGCCAGAACCGGACCGAGACCACGACCGCGAGGCCGCGGGAGGGCAGGCGCCGCTCCCGGAGCCGGGGGACGGCGGTCTCGGGCGCGAGCGAGAAGACGGCGTCCGCGTGGACGTGGACGCGCTCCGGATCGACCCCGATCTCGCAGAGGTGCCGGCGCGAACGCTCATCGCGCACGAGCACCAGGGGCGCGCGCTGGAAGTGCGGAAGCAGCGCCCGCCGGTGCTCCGGCCGCGGGAACGGGCCGAGGGACTGCGTGAAGAACACGAGGGGCGCACCGAACCGCGACAGGATCCCGAACTCGAAGATGCGAGGGGACAGATCGTAGTGCGGCACGAGGTACGTCCCGCCGTGCGCGACGACGAGGTCCGCGCGCCGGTACGCCTCGAGCGCGGGGCGCGCCTCGCGCGGCACGAGCCGCTCCCACGCGGTCCGGCGTCCCTCCGCGAGGGCGCGCGCGTGGCGCTCGATCGCCAGGCGGCGGAGGCCCTGCCAGGTCCGGTCGCGCGTCGTCGCGTACGCCAGCCCCGAGAACTCGAACGGGAGATAGCGGGCCGAGACCGTGGGCTGGCTGTCGAACACCTGGAGCGCGATCGGGCCGAACGCCTCGCGGAGGAGCCTGTCGGTGGCGCGCACGATGGCGCAATCCCCGCCGTTCAGGGCGACGGTGTTGATGAGGACGACGTTCACGGTCGGGCTCGATCCGGTGGGCGCGGTGCGCGGTTCGCTCCCCGCGGCGACGGCCCACGTCGGGCCGGGGCGGGGTCTCGGACCGGCACCGTCCCACGGACCCGCGGGTGAGGCAAGGCTCGTGGGTCGAGCGACCAGCCGACAACTGTCAACTGACCCCTGCCCATCACCCCCCCAGCCGCGGGTGCTCCTCCCGCCACCGCGCCACCGCGTCGAGCCGGTCGGCGCGCTCGAGCGCGAGGTGCCGGCGCAGCGCCGCGTCGAGCCGCGGCTCCAGGAAGAGGTGCGAACTCCAGACTTCGGCTGGCTCGAAGCCTCGCGCGACCTTGTGCTCGCCCCCGGCGCCGCCCTCGAACCGCCGGACGCCTCGCCGGATGCACTCGTCGATGCTGTGGTAGAGCGCGACGTTGAAGTGCAGGAACGGGTGGTCCTCGACGCACCCCCAGTACCGGCCGTAGAGGACCGTGGGCGAGGCGAGGTTGAAGGCCATGCCGACGAGGCGTCCCGCGCGCCGCGCCTCGACGACCTCGACCGCGTCGGGCATGGCGGCGAGGACCCGCTCGTAGAAGGCGCGGTTCACGAACCGCATGCCCCAGGCCATCCGGTCGGTCGTGGCGCGGTGGAGCGCGAAGCAGTCGCGGGCCCAGCCGGCGGGATCGCGCGCGAGCTCGTCGCCGCGCACGGTGCGAAGGGCGATGCCCTGCGCGGCGGGGGCGGCCCGCTCGCGCCGGATGGAGTTGCGCCGCTTCGAGGGGAAGCGGGCGAGGAACGCGTCCGGCGTGGCGTACCCCGCGTTCTCCCAGTGGTACTGGAAGTCGAGCCGGAGCGCGAGGCCGAGCGCCTCGAGCGCGCGCGCCTCGTCCGGCGGGAGGAAGAGCGCGTGGACCGAGCGCAGGCCCTCGTCGGCGCAGAGACGGCGGACGCCGTCGAGCAGGGCCGGCACGAGGGCGCCGCGATCCTCGCCGGGCCCGACGAGGAGCCGCCGGCCGGTCGCCGGCGTGAACGGGACGCCGAGGACGAGCTTCGGGTAGTACGGGACGCCGGCGCGCGCCGCCGCGGCCGCCCACTCCCAGTCACGACCGAAGTCGCCGTCCGAGCT
>JAEYOU010000406.1 GCA_023411405.1 Pseudomonadota bacterium
GGCGAGCCGGGCGCCGCCCACGAGCCCGAGCAGCAGGCCCGCGATCCCGGCGGCGACGAGGCCGGGCCGCAGCCTGCGGCGGCGGGTGACGGAGAGCGCGAGCGTGTCGGACACCGGACACGCCGCCACGCACTCGAGGCACCCGATGCACTCGGGCGAGGCGATCGACGCCTTGCGATCGACCGGGAGCCGCGACGGGCAGGCGCGGGCGCACCTCGCGCAGTCGATGCACGTCCCGGCGTCGCGCCGGATCCGGACGGGCGAGAGCCAGGAGAGGAGCCCATGCAGCGCGCCGTACGGGCAGAGGTACCGGCACCAGGCGTTCGGGACGAGGAGGGAGGAGACGCCGAGGAGCGCGAGCACCGCCGCCGTCGTCCCGCTCATCCGGCGGAAGAAGTCGAGCATCTTCACGTCGGCCACCAGGCCGTACGGGCTCGCGAGGAACGCCCGGATCGCCTCGACGGAGAGGCTCCAGACCGCCGCCCAGAGGAAGAAGCCGAGCAGCAGGTACTTGAGCCCGCGGAGCGGGACGTCGAGCCAGCGCGGGAGCGCGAACGTCCGCCCGAACACGCGGCGGCCGAGCTTCCAGAGCGCCTCGGAGACGGTGCCCACCGGGCAGAGCCAGCCGCAGAACGCCTTGCGGAAGAGGAGCGTGATCGCGAGGAACGCGACCAGGAGCACGAGCCCGGCGACGAGCCGCGCGGGCAGCTCCCCGGTGAGGACGAACGCCTTCAGGTTCATGAGCGAGGCGATCGGGAGCCAGCCCTCCACGCCGGGGGGGCGCGGCAGGTACGGCGTCCGCCCGCCCGTCTCGAAGAAGCGGACGAACCACCAGAACTGGACGCCGATCGCGACGTTGAGGAGCAGGAACGCCCCCTGGACGGTCCGCCGCCAGCGCTGGGAGCGGTCCGGCGGGGCGCGCCGGGCGGGCGCGCGCAGCACGGGGAGCGGGGTGCGGCGCGGGGCGTCCGGAGGCGGCGGCGCGATAAGGGACATCTCTGTCCTCAATCACTACAACAGGCGCCGCGGATCTTCAACGCGTCCGCGCGGTGCCCGCTCAGGGACCGTGAAGGTATCGTGTTGGGCGAACCGACAAGTCTCGTTCGATGACTTTCGGTCTTCTCGCACCCCAGTGCTGGCGCCCGTCCCGCGCGCGCCACGATCGGAGACCACCTGGATGTTCTCCAGGGTCACGAAGCCACCATCGACGAGGTACTCGCGCGGTGTCGTTCGAGTCCGCCGCTCGATCTGGTCGAGCATCGGTACGACGTGCGGCTGATCCACCCCACGATTCGTAACCTCGGCTCCGACGATGAAACCGCTGCTGTCCGTGGCGAACTGCACGTCTCCGTCGCAGGCCGCCCGGCCGTCTCACCTCGCGCCTGGATCTCGTCGTAGAACGGCGACAGATCCAGCCGCTCGAGCAGGCCCCAGATCCCTCGCGCCGGATGGTCTTCGCCCACGAGAACCTCGTCTCAGCCGTACGGTTCCGCGAACGCTCACCCTTCGACAGGCCCAGGGTGAGCGGCGATTCGAAATGCGCTCGACCTCGCCTCTGGGAGACCTCGAAGGCCGATTCCTTCACGCTCTCTTCAGGCCGCCGCCCCGACCTCGACGCCGCTCGCGAGCCGCTCCAGCGCCTCGCGCAGCTCCAGCGCACCGACCGGCTTGACGAGGTGGAGGTCGAACCCCGCGGCGCGCGTCCGGTCCCGCACGTCGGCGGTGCCGTGCCCGGTGATGGCGACCAGGCGCGTGGGGGCGTCCGCGGGGAGCCGCCCCCGCAGCTCCCGCGCGAGCTCGAAGCCGTCCATGCCGGGCATGGAGAGATCGAGGAGCGCGACGTCGGGGAGGAGCTCGAGGCCGGCGCGCAGGCCGCTCGCGGCGTCCCCCTCCAGGCGCACCTCGTAGCCGAAGTACTCGAGCAGGTCGCCGAGCGTCTCGGCGACGTCGGGGTTGTCGTCCACGACCAGGACCCGGAGCGCCCGGGCTGCGGCGCCGCGCGGCGCAGGCGCCGGCACCTCGACCGGCTCGCCCGAGGCCGATGCGTCGCCCTGCTCCGGGAGCTCCACCATGAACTCGCTCCCCGCGCCCGGGCCCGCGCTGCGCGCCTCGACGGTCCCCCCGTGGAGCGTGACGAGCCGGCGGACGAGCGCGAGCCCGAGCCCGAGGCCCTGCTCCGCGCCGCTCGAGGAGGCGCCCTGCGTGAAGGGCTCGAAGATGCTCGCGAGCAGCTCGCGGGACATCCCGACGCCGTCGTCGCGCACCCGCACCTGGACCTTGCCCTCGCTCCGCCCCGCCTCGATCGAGATGCACCCGCCCGCGGGCGTGTAGCGCGCGGCGTTGTGGAGGAGGTTCGAGAGCACCTGCTCGAGCCGCATCGCGTCGCCGTGGACGGGCAGCGTCCGCTCCGGGAGGGCGGCGGTCACCCGGTGCCCCTTGGCCTCGAGCGCCGGTCGCGCACCCTCGAGGGCGCGGTGGACGACGGTGCGCAGGTCGAGCGGCGCGAGGCGCAGCTCGATCTTGCCGTGGTCGATCCGCGCCACGTCGAGCAGATCGTCCACGAGGCGGCGGAGCTGCTCCGCCTGCCGCGCGACGATGGCCGCGTGGCGCAGGCCCCCCTCGGTCGCGCGCCGCGCGAGGAGCACCTGCGCGGCCGAGGTGATCGCCGCGAGCGGGTTGCGCAGCTCGTGCCCGAGGGTGGCGAGGAACTCGTTCTTCCGCCGGTCCACCGTCTCGAGCACGTCGCGGTGGGCGCGGAGCTCGTCGTTGCGCCGGCCCAGCTCGAGCGCCTGTGCCTGGAGCTCCTCCCCCTGCGACTGCAGCTCCTCGCTCTGGGCCTGCAGCTCCTCGCCCTGGGACTGGAGCTCCTCGTTCTGCGCGTGGAGCTGCTCGTTCGAGCGCTGGAGCTCCTCCGCCAGCGCGCGCACGCGGCGATGCGCGAGCGCGTTCTGGATCGAGACCGCCAGCACCGCGGCCGTCCGCTCGGCGAACGGGAGGCTCTCGGCGCCGAACGGGCGGAGCGAGCCCAGGAGGAGGACGCCCACGGACGCGTCGTCGAACGAGATCGGGACGGCCGCCACGCTCTCGGGCGAGCGGGTCTCGAACCCGAGGTGCAGGGAGAAGGGCGTGGTGCGCGGGATGCCCGCGACGAGGACCGTCTGCCGCGCGGCCAGGGCCTCGCCCATGACCCCCTCCCGCGCCGGCACCCGCGCCGGCATCGTACCGTGGTTCCAGGCGGCGGCGCGCTCGAGCGCCGCCCCGTCCTCCGACAGCACGTACACCGCGCCGAGCTCCGCGCCGGTGTACCGGACGATCTCCTCGAGGCCGGCGCGCGCCACCCCCTCCACCGCCAGGCTC
>JAEYOU010000413.1 GCA_023411405.1 Pseudomonadota bacterium
CGAAGCACGAGCGGTCCCGGGCCGCGTTCCCTCGCCCTTCGACAGGCTCAGGGCGAGCGGTGTTCTCTTGTCCGCTCGTGCTGAGCCTGTCGAAGCACGAGCGGTCCGGGGCCGCATTCGCTCGCCCTTCGACAGGCTCAGGGCGAGCGGTGTTCTCTTGTCCGCTCGTGCTGAGCCTGTCGAAGCACGAGCGGTCCCGGGCCGCGTTCCCTCGCCCTTCGACAGGCTCAGGGCGAGCGGTGTTCTCTTGTCCGCTCGTGCTGAGCCTGTCGAAGCACGAGCGGTCCGGGGCGGTCCTGCACTTCCTCGTATCGAGTCCGGTGCGGGAAGCCGCCAGCGCGCGGATGCTCGACCAGTCCCCATCGATCAGTGCCCGCTTCTTGGCCCGCGACCATCCCTTGAGCTTCCGCTCGATCCAGAACGCCTCGTCCCGCTCCACGAACTCCTGCGACCATACCAGCCGCACCGGTCGCAGCGCGGCCGTGTGTCCGCCGAACGCACCGCTCTCATGCTGGGCGATCCGGACCTCCAGATCGTCCGTATGCCCTACGTAGAAGCTGCGATCGCTGCACTCGAGCATGTACACGAAGAAGGGCTTCATCCCCGGACCTCCCTGGCTTCGAGAGGCCCGATCCAAAGTTCAGGCCAGCATCACACCTTCACCGTCTCCACCAGCCGGTCCACGATCTGCGCGGAGGTGACGCCCTCCGACTCGGCGCGGAAGTTGGTGATCACGCGGTGGACGAGGACGTTGCGGGCGAGCGCGCGGACGTCCTCCTCGGCGGCGGCCATGCGGCCGTCGAGGATCGCCCGGCTCTTCGCGCCGAGGATGAGGTACTGGCTCGCGCGCGGGCCGGCGCCCCACGAGACGTTCTCCTTCACGAACGGCGGCGCGCCGGGCTCGCCGGGGCGGGTGCGGCGGACGAGCTCGACCGCGTACCGGATGACGTGATCGGCGGCCGGCACGCGGAGCACGAGGTCCTGGAGGTCGCGGATCTTGTGCGGCGAGAGCACGCGGTGGAGCGGCGGGCGCGAGGAGACCGTCGTCGCGCGGACGATCTCGAGCTCCTCCTGCGCGGTCGGGTAGGTGACGTTCACGTAGAACATGAACCGGTCGAGCTGCGCCTCGGGGAGCGGGTAGGTCCCCTCCTGCTCGATGGGGTTCTGGGTCGCGAAGACGAGGAAGGGCAGGTCGAGCGGGTAGGTCTCGCCGCCCGCGGTCACGCGGTACTCCTGCATCGCCTGGAGGAGCGCGGCCTGGGTCTTGGGCGGCGTGCGGTTGATCTCGTCGGCGAGGAGCAGGTTCGCGAAGATCGGCCCGCGCACGAACCGGAAGGTGCGCCGGCCCGTGGTGTGGTCCTCCTCGAGGACGTCGGTGCCGGTGATGTCCGACGGCATCAGGTCGGGCGTGAACTGGATCCGGTTGAACGAGAGGTCGAGCACGTCCGCGACGGTCGAGATGAGGAGCGTCTTCGCGAGCCCCGGCACGCCCACGAACAGGCAGTGCCCGCGGGCGAAGAGCGAGACGAGCAGCGACTCCACGACGTCCTTCTGGCCGACGATCCGCTTCTCGATCTCGTGGAGGATCGTGCGCCGCGCGTCGTGCAGCTCGCGCACCGCGGCCAGGTCCGCCTCGGGGCTGACGGGCTGGGTGACTTCGTCGGCGGGCTCGGTGTGTTTGGTCATGGTGTCGTGGCCTCCTGGCCGGTGCCGGTGAGGATGCGCGTGAAGCGCCGCTCGCGCTCCGCCCCCGCGGTGTCGCCGAGCGCGGCGAGGACCTTGGCGAGCCCGGCGTGGATCTCCGGGTCGAACGGGTCGACCCGGTTGGCTGCGAGCAGGTGGTCCCGCGCCGCGGCGAGGTCCCCGCGCTCGAGGAGGAGCCGGCTCATCTGGACGTTCAGGGCCGGGTAGTCCGGGTTCCAGGCGAGCGCCTCCGAGAGGACCTTCTCCGCCTCCCGCTTCGCCCCCGCCTGCGCCGCCGCGAGCGCGTAGCGGCCCGAGAGGATCGGAAAGCGCGCGCCCACCCGGGAGAACGCCTTCGCGTACTCGATCCGCGCCGACGACCAGCGCCCGCGCTCGCGGAAGATCTCGCCCAGGCGGGCGTGCCCGCGCGACTCCTCGTCGGGGATCTCCGCCCACTCCGCGAACTGCGTCCCCTTCTTCGGGTCGTCCTTGAACCGGAGCTTCTCGAGCTCGTGCTTGCCGCCCTTCGGCAGCGGCCGCTGGCCCATGTAGCGGGTCCAGTCGTCCTGGAACCGCCTCCAGGAGACGCCCGCGGCCTGGGCGACCGCCGCCTCCCACGCCTTCCCCTCGCCGATGAGGCCGGTGAGCGTGGCGAGGGCGCCGGGCCCGCGCTGCTTCACGAGCCACTCGATGGCCAGCGCCACCTGCGCGTAGGCGAGCGCCGCCCGCTCCGGGGTGGGCAGCTTCGCGAAGGACGGGTGCATCTCGGCGAAGGTGACGAGCTTCTTCTGGCCCGCCGCCTCGCGCAGGAGCGCCGCCGAGAAGGGCGTCACCGGCTCGTACTTCCCGCGCCACGCCTGCTCGAACCACTTCGCGATCCCCTCCTGCATCCAGAGCGGGGCGCGGTTCCCGGTGCGGGCGGTGAGGACGTTGTGCGTGTACTCGTGCGCCGCGGTGTCGAGCCAGTCGTAGCCCTTGAGCAGGGCCCGCGGCGTCAGGACCATGAGCTTGTTGAACTTCGCGACCGCCACGGTGCCCGTGGTGCGCACCGACTCCTCGTCGAGCGTGGAGAGGTCCGCGAGCTGCTTCGCGTCGGTGACGATCTCGACCGCCACCTTGCCCGCCGGCACCCAGCCGAGCCCCTGCGCGAGCGCCGCGCGCTGCTTCTCGAGCGCCTCGACGAGGTACGGGACGAGCACCTCGTCCTTGCCCTTCGGGTGGGAGACGACGAAGTGCTCGGCCTCGAACCGGACGTGGTCCTTCGTGACCTCGCGCGCGGCGCGGGCGAGCTCGGGGTAGCCGAACGGATCGCGCTTGCCGGCGGCGCGGAGCAGCTCGAGCGCCTCGGGGTAGCGCTGCTGGTGGAACCGGAGCGCGCCGGCCGCGTAGCGGACCATGTCGCCCGCCTGCTCCCACGGCGCGAGCGGCGCGAGCAGCGCCTCGGCCGCGTCCGGATCCTCGGCGCGGAGCGCCTCGAGCGCGTGCAGCGCGGTGGTCTCCCGGTCCGGGGCCGCGTGCGCGGCGAACGCGACGAGCAACGTCAGCACGGCTGCGAGGAGCCGCGCCACCGCCCGTGCTTCGACAGGCTCAGCACGAGCGGAGAGGAGAGCCCGTCCCCCGCGAGCCTTCTCGGGAGCCCGCTCCCCGCGGGCCCGTTCTCGTGTCCGCTCGCCCTGAGCCTGTCGAAGGGCGAGCGGCCCCGGCATGTGAATTCCGACTCTCACTTCACCAGCTCCTCGTAGTACCGCTGCACGTCCGGCCGGTAGCGCTCGGGCGTGCCCTGCTTCATCGCCTCGAGCAGGTCCTTGCGGAAGGCCTCCGGGACCTTGTGCGCCTCCGCGCCCGGGATCTTCACCTTCTCGCGCGAGGGGTCCGAGCCGTCGCCGCGCCCCTCGCCCTCGCCCATCGCGAACGGGTACGGGAAGCCGCCCCCCTCGCCCCCGCCCTGCATGTTCTTGGCGGCGTCCTCGAGCCCCTTGCGGAAGCGCGCGAGGGCGTCCATGGCCAGGTCCTGCTCGCCGCGCCCGCGCTGCGGGTTGCGCTCCCCGAGCTCCGCCGCCGCCTGGCCCATGTGTCCGCGCGACTCGCCGAGCTGGCCCTGCGCCTGCGGCGGGAACACCGGCGCGCGCTTCGAGAGCGCGTCGAGCGCCTCCTGCAGCCGCCCCGCCTCCTGCTCGAGCTCCCCCTGCCGCCGCGAGAGCTCGCCCAGGCGCTGCTGCTCCTCCTTCGAGAGGACCGAGCGCGGGTCGGGGAACAGCTTCGAGAGCGCGTCGCGGATCTCCTTCACCTTCGGCCGCGCCTCCCCGACGCGGCGCCGGGCCTCGTCGAGCTGCGGCCGCTGCAGCGGCTCGACCGGGATGAGCCCGGAGCTGTCGAGCTCGAGGTCGCGCGAGAGCATCTCGACCGAGAGCTGCGCGCGCCGCACCGCCTCGTTCGCCCCGTCGAGCTCGCGCATCGCGAGCGCGCGCTCGAGATCGCCGAGCGCCTCGGCGCTCGCCTCGAAGTTCGGCTCCGATCGGAAGGTCGCGCCCGGGCGCGCCCCGTCGACGTCCTTCCGGGCGCTCTTCGCGAGCTCGAGCAGCCTCTCGAGCCGCTCCTCCGCGGCCCGGAGCTGCTCCTGGATGCGCCGGCGGTACTCGGCCCGGATCTTCTCCGTCTGCGCCGCGGCGTCCTTCTGCCCCGCCTCGAGCCTCTCGAGCTGCTCCTTGAACGCGAGCATCTCCTTCATGAGGGCCGCCGCCCGCTCGTCCGGCATCCGCGCCGTGCGCGACAGGCCCGAGGCCATCCGGTCCATCGCGCTCGCGAGCTGGTCGAGCGCCTTCATCGCGCCCTCGATGTCGCCCTGGGCGAGCTTCTTCTCGACGTCGTCCAGGCCGCCGAGGAGGTCCTGCGACTTCGCGAGCTCCGCGAGCGCCTCCTCGTTCATGTGCTCGTCGTTGAACCCCTTCGAGAGCTCGGCCATGCGGCGCAGGAGATCCCGGACCTGCTCCTTCATCCGCCCGACCTGCGCGAGCAGGTCCTTCTTCGCCTGCTCGCTCGGCGCGTTCCGGTACTGCTCCATCAGCTCGGCGAGCTCGCGCCGCTTCTTCCCGAGGTCCTTCGCGAGCTTCAGGAGGTCCTCGGCGCGCCGCTTGTCGAGGAGCTGCTCGAGGTAGAGGACGCTCTTCTCCATCGTCCCCTCGAGCGCCGCGTCCCCGCGCTCGACCGCGCTCGTCGCGATCGAGACCGCCTCGCGCGCCTGGCGCCGCGAGAGCTCCGCCGCCGCGCCGCGGGCCGCGCGCAGCGCGAACAGGAGCTGCCCGCGGTGGGCGATCACGTCCTCGATGCCCCGGCGGACGTCCTGGGCCACGTTCTCGAGCGCCTGGGCGATCTCCTTCGGGCCGGCGCGGTCGCGCCGGATCTCGCGGGCCGCCTGGCGGAGGTGCTCGGTCACCGCCCGGGTCCGGGCGTCGACCGCCTGCGCCGCCGGCACGCGCGGCTCGACGTTGGGCGAGCCCGGCGCGCGCAGGTCGAGGCGATCGCCGAGGTTCCCGACGAGCTCCTCGTAGACCTCCTTCGCCTTGTCGAGCAGCTGCCGCCGGTGCTCCGCGGCGGAGTAGATCTTGAGGAACTGGGTCTCGGAGGAGGAGACCTTCGGGCCGGAGACCGTGTCCCCGTCCTTCGCCTCCACGCGGTAGCCGAGCCGCTCCCCCTCGCCGAGCCCCAGCGGCTCCACCGCCAGCGGATGCTCCCCCGAGGCGCGCCGGGCCGGATCGTCCGGGCGGAGGGCGATGCGCTTCGGCTCGCCCTGCGGCGGCTCGAGCACCAGCGTCACCTCGCCGAGGCCGACGTCGTCCTCGGCCTCCCAGGCGAGCTGCACGACCGCGCCGGGCTCGACCTCGAGCTCCCGCTCCGGCGCGGTGAGCCGGACCGTGGGGTAGGCGTCCGGCTCGATGACGATGGGGATCGGCGGCCCCTCCGCGAGGAGCTTCCCCTTCGCGTCGAAGAAGCGGAACCGGTAGCTGCCCGGACCCGTCACCGGGAACTGGCCGGCGAGATCGCGGCCGCTCGTCACCGCGAGTGCGTAGCGCTGCGCGCGGGGCGGGGCGGCGGCGGCCGCCGCCGGCGGAGTCGGCAAGGCCGCGTCCGCCCCCGCTCCCATCCCCTGCGC
>JAEYOU010000459.1 GCA_023411405.1 Pseudomonadota bacterium
GACAATTTGTCAGGTTTTTTTGTGCTCTGAATAGGCATATATTGGGGAATCATTTTATTGTCAAAATATAGTTGATTATGATATATTAACTTCATGGTATCAATATTAAAAACGTGATTAATCGAAATAAAAAATATAATATATGAGAGGGAAATAGATTAAGTATGGAGAAGAATCAAGATTTACTTACAATAGCACTTGAGTTACAAGCTATATCACGAAATGGACTGACGTATACAAAAGATGTATTTGATAAGGAAAGATTTGAAAAGGTTAGTAAATTAGCTGCTGAACTTATAGAAATGCAGACGGGAATAGAACTAGATACAATAATAAAGATATTTGATGAACAAAAGGGGTACCAAACTCCCAAGGTAGAGACAAGGGGAGTTATCATTAAAGATAACAAAATTCTTTTAGTAAAGGAAAAAGATAAATGGGCATTACCAGGTGGATGGATGGATTATAATCAGTCAGTATCGTCAAACACCATTAAAGAGATAGAAGAAGAAACAGGATTAAGTGTTAGAACTGGAAGAATTCTTGCCATACAAAACAGAAATTTGCATAATTACCCAATTACTATTTTTGAAGTGATTAAGATTTTTGTGGAATGTGAGGTTCTAGGCGGAGAGTTTAAAGAGAATAACGAAACCACTGAAATTCATTATTTCCTAAAACAAGAAATAGATGATTTGGATTTGGATATTGATAAAACAACTGCTGAGCAAATTGATATGTGTTTTGATGTTTGTGCAAAAGAAGAAAACTATGTGGTATATGATTAAATAACGGACGTATGGTAAACAATACTAAAAAATATAATGCGTGACTATTAATGTTAGAATAATTATAATGTAGTGAATGACAGATAAAGCTGGAAAATGAAGACATTCGTAGCAAATTTACTAGAAATTAATATTATTTAATAAGATTTTATGAAGACTATGTTAAGTTTAATCATTTGGCACGACCAGTTTTTGGTCGTGCTTTTATAATAATTTACAAGTTGAAATACAGAATGCTTATGAGCATCGTTACGGTAATTATATTGACTATCAATACTTGCAAGAAAGTAAAACAAATTGATCGAATAAAATCGGAAAAATGGGATGAAGGATTGTTGTCTTCAGAATGATTGGGATTTACAATGATATTGTAGCGATAAATACACAATAAAAAGGGGGAGAAAAGAATGAAAGTAATAAAAAAGTTATTTGTATTCGTTTTTACTTTTTCAATCATTTTTACTGTATTTAGTTTCAGCTCATTAGCTTGTCCTTCTGCTGAGGGGAGTGTCACCTCACGTGATGATGGTGTATGGCTTTTCCCAATTAGCTCAAACTATAATATAGTTATTACAGATTGGGCAGGTTGCAATGCTTCAGGAAATGATAAAGGTACTTGCCCGTTTCACGGAGATGAAAGTATAAGCTGTGGTGCAAGTCATAAGAAAGGATATGGTCATAGCGGAATTGACATAGGGGGTAATATTAGTGCCTCTACTCCTGTATTGGCAGCAGCAACCGGTAAAGTTCGCCTCTCATATGAAGTAGCTAGTCGAGGAAAAACGGTTGTTATTGAGCATGAAGTTGATGAAGGATTTTCATATTACTCATATTATCAGCACTTAAGTAGTATCGCTGTAAAAGAAGGAGATGATGTATATGCTGGAGATACCATAGGCTATGTGGGAAATACGGGGGGAGATTACGCTGTTCATTTACATTTCGCAATAATTGTAGATGTGCCTTATAAACCAAGCAATCTCATATTCGAACACGAAAGCCAAAACAAAAATTCTTGGCTTACTGATTATTCAAAACCAAATGGACAAGTTGTTGTAAATCCTAAAAACAGTTCAGCATTTTCTTATGGTTGTACTGGCGGTAAAATTCATAAAGGTTCAGTAACTTACACGTTCAATGCAAATGAGGTTAATATTAATAATATAGGAGTAGATGTTTCCAACAAAGAACAACAAGCTTCAATAGGTATATATTCTGATATTCCTAGTAGAGATATGGCTCAAGGAGCAACTGGAGCAGATGTTATTTGGCTCAAGAAGAGACTTTATCAGTTATTAGTGGATGATTATGGAAATATGTGTGCTTTCGTAAATGGCTTTCCATTATCGGTTTATGCGGACGTATCAGCACTAAATTTTTCAGATACTAGATTTGATCAAAACACAATGATGTGTGTTGCGTTATTTCAGCAAGAATATGGTGGATGTGCATCAAGTGATAGTAAAGGATCATATTCCAGCAATACTAGACGCCGTATGATGGAAGTTCTTTATTCAAAAAGATTGCTGATTACGCCTTGGCATTATTCTGGAAATCCCACGCGTGCATTACAGTATGGAGCAACCGGGAGTGATGTTGTCTGGCTTCAGCAAAGCTTGAATATTGTTATAAATGCAAATTTGGATCTTGATGGTTCATTTGGTCCTGCTACAAGAAATGCTGTCTTGAACTACCAAAGTCGATTTGGACTTTCTGTTGATGGCTCATTTGGCCCTAGTTCGAGGGCAAGAATGATTAATGAGCTTTATGCTCGCGGATTATATTGGTAATCTATTTTGAACCACATAAAAGTACCTTCGTAGATGGAATACCTATGAGGGTTCTTTTTGTGTTGCATTCAAATGGGTGCGACATTAGCATCTGGCAGCTCTTCATAATGCAAATACCTATATCGCAAACGATGGCATTAGAAAAAAATATCTTGTCAATCAAAACAAAAAAGGGTATGCTCAATCCAACATTATGGGCATAGTGGCCTGTCAGGCAGCATACACTTATGGCGAAGAATGGCACAGAGAATTGATTGCATATCTTGAAGAGAATCTTGATTTTATAAGAGATTATCTACATGCAAAGATTCCTCAGATTAAACTGGTGGAAA
>JAEYOU010000489.1 GCA_023411405.1 Pseudomonadota bacterium
CGTACTGCGCCAGGATCGGGAGCGGGACGCGGTGGGTGCCGGCCGCGGGGGGACGCGCGAGGAGCTCGGCGGTGGCCGCGAAGAGGAGGGTCCCGGGCGGCGCCTCGAAGCGGGCCGCGTCGGCGAAGACCATGGCCTCGAACCCCTCGGCGGCGGCCTCGCCCACGAACCGCTCCGGACAGGTGCCCGCGTCCACCGCCCGGGCCGGGCCGCCCGCGAGGCGGGGCGCGAGCGCCTGCGCGAGGTGCACGCCGAAGCCGTCGTCGCCGCAGGCGGCGTTGCCGACGCCGACGACGCAGACGCGGCGACCGCGCCAGACCGCGAGCTCGTGGACGAGGTCGGACATCAGATGCTCTCCCCGAGCCGGGCGATCTGCTCGTAGGTGAAGACGGGGCCGTCGGTGCAGACGTAGGCGCTCCCGATGCAGCAGTGGCCGCACTTGCCGACGCCGCACTTCATGTACCGCTCGAGCGTCGAGACGATGTCCCGCTCCCGGAAGCCGAGGGCGAGCAGGTCGCGGATGGCGAACCGGAACATCACCGGCGGCCCGCACACGAACGCGACGGCGCCCTCGACCGGGAGCCGGACCTCGGGCTTCGAGAGCAGGCTCCCGACCACCCCCACGGAGCCGGTCCAGCCGGCGTCCGCTCGATCGACGGTGAGGTGGCACTCGAGCAGGCCCGACCGCCGCCACTCCTCGAGGAGCGGCAGGTACAGGAGGTCCCGCGGCGTCCGCGCGCCGTGGAAGACCACGACGCGCCCGTAGTCCTCGCGGTGGGCGAGCGCCCAGACGATGCAGGCGCGGAGCGGGATGAGGCCGATCCCGCCCGCGGCGAAGACGAGGTGCTTCCCCCGGTACGCCTCCATGGGGAAGCCGTTGCCGTAGGGCCCGCGGACCGCGAACCGGTCGCCGGCGCGGAGCCGGTGCATCGCCGCGCTGCAGGTGCCGACCTGACGCACGGTGAACAGGAGGTCGGGCTCGCTCGGGCTCGCCGGGAGCGAGAGCGGGAACTCGCCGGCGCCGAAGATCGACACCTGCGCGAACTGGCCGGGCCGGAACCGGCGGAAGGCCTCCTGGTCCAGCGGGTCCTCGAACCGCCAGCGGAAGGTCTTCACGCCCGCGAGCTCGTCGGTGACCTGCTCGACGACGGCCCGCCGCGGCAGGTAGACGTTCTCGTGGACGGCGGCGGGCGCGGGGAGGGCGGTCGCGGTGCTCATGTCGCCCCCCCGCGCGCGCGGTCCGGCCCGTCCGGCGGCGCCGCGGCCCCGGCGGCGGGGCCGCGCCGGAGGAGCTCCACCACCGCCGGCATCCCGACGTCGCCGTGGCAGACCTCGGCGCAGCGCCCGCAGCCGACGCAGGCGACCGACCCCTCGCGCTGCACGAAGTGGTAGGAGAGCTTCCGGTAGAACCGCCGGTTGCGGCGGTCGTGCACGGCCTTGCGCGGGTTGTGGCCGCCCGCCATGCGCGTGAAGCCGGAGAGGGCGCAGGAGTCCCAGATGCGCACGCGCTCGGTCCGGTCCGGCCCGGCGGGGCGATCGCTCACCGTGAAGCAGGTGCACGCCGGGCAGACGTAGGTGCACCCGCCGCACTCGAGGCAGCGGTCCCCGATCTCCTCCCACGTGCCCTCCGGCACCTCGCCGCGCGTGACGCGCGACACCGCCGCGGCGAACCAGCTCGTGTACGTGCGGAACTTGCCCCGGAGCGCCTCGAGGACGGCGCGCCGGCGCTCGACGTGCGCCGGCGTGCCGCGCCGGAAGATCGGCTCTGCGCGCGGGCCGCCGGCGGGCGCGTCGAACAGCGCCTCGCCGCGCGGCGTGCCGGCGAGCGCGAGCCACTCGTCCCCGAGGTCCATGAGCTGGAGGTCGAACCCCTCGCGCGCGGCCGGCCCGGTGTCGGTGCACGGGCAGAAGCAGGTCTCGCCGATGTCCACGCCGGGCACGGTGCAGACGACGTTCACGAGGAGGAGCCGCTCGCGCCGCGTCGCGTAGTAGATGTCCGGGTAGGCGCCGCCCAGGTAGAAGCGGTCGAGGTGCCCGATCCCGGCGACGTCGCACGAGCGGATCCCGAAGACCGCCACGCGCGGCGCCTCGAGGACGGGGCGGAAGGTCGTCTCGGCGCCGTGCCCGCGGAGCTCGAGCAGGGGCTCGATGGGCGGCAGCGCGAACCGCTTGGGCGGGGAGAGCGGGTTGGGGAGGTGGAGGGCGATCGCGTCGCGGTTCTCGTCGGTGACCGCGGCGAACGCGGTGTCGACTCCCCCCTCCGTGAACGGTGCCATCACCTGGTACCCGAGGTCGCGGAGCAGGTCCACGACGCGGAGCACGTCGTCGGCGTCGAGCACGCGCGCCTTCATGCGCCGACCTCCCGCTCCACGCGGACGGGGAGGAGCGCAGGGGCCTCCGGGTCGGCCCGGTGGACGAGCGACTGGACCTGGGTGGCGAAGAACGGCGCGAAGACCGCGCCGGGGCGGACCTCGGGCGTGATGCGCGCGCCGGTGACGGCGTCGCCCTCGGCGGAGACGAGCCGCACGCGCTCGCCCTCGCGGACGCCCAGCCGCCGGGCGTCGTCGGGGTGGAGCTCGACGAAGCCGTCGGGGTAGTCGAGCTGGAGGAACCGGTGCTCGCGGCGCAGCGTCTCGCTGTGCTGCACGAGCACGTTCTGGTTCCAGTAGTGGTCGGAGTGGCCGAAGACGAGGGTGAGCGGGAACGCCGGATCGCCGGGGGCCTCGGCGGGCCGCGCGGGCGGCGGGACGAGCTGGAACCGCGCGGCCGGCGCGCAGGCCGCGTCGCCGGCCTCGAACAGCGTGCGGGTGCCCGCGGGCCGATCGCGCGTGCACGGCCACTGCCGGCCGGGGCCGCGGGCCAGGGCGTCGTGGGAGACGCCGCCGTAGAACGGGACGACCTCGGCGATCTCGTCCATCACCCGCGCGGCGCTCGGGTATCCCC
>JAEYOU010000520.1 GCA_023411405.1 Pseudomonadota bacterium
GTGGTGAACATCGCGGACGTCGGCGGGGGGCTGGTGCCGTGGAGGGAGTACGCCGCGTACTGCGCCTCCAAGGCGGCGCTCGTCCGGCTGACCGAGTGCCTCGCGCTCGAGCTCGCGCCGGCGGTGCGGGTGAACGCGGTCGCCCCCGGCACGGTGCTCTGGCCGGAGGGCGTCCCCGCGGCGCAGCGCCGGGAGCTCGAGCGCCGGATCCCGCTCGGGCGCGCCGGGACGGCCGAGGACGTCGCCCGGGCGGTCCTGTACCTCTCGGACGCGCCGTTCGTCACGGGCGCGGTCCTCCCGGTGGACGGCGGGCGTCACCTCGCGGGACGCGGCTGACCGGCACCCGGCGCTACGCCGACTGGCGCACGACCAGCGACGGGTCGAAGAGGATCTTCTGCGGGCGGGCGAGGCACTCCGCCCGGCGCTCCGTGGCCAGCCGGTACGCCTCGACGGCGAAGCGCTCGGGGGGCTGTCGCACGGAGGAGAGCGGGGGCGTGGCGATGGCGGCCATCGGGCTGTCGTCGTACCCGAGGATGGCGAGCTGCTCCGGGACCTTGATCCGCTTCTCGCGGGCGACCGCCAACATCCCGGTGGCGGTGGCGTCCCCCGCGGCGCAGAAGACGGCGTCGATGGGACGACGCTCCGCCAGGAGCCGGGTCATCGCGTTCACGCCGTCCTTCCGCGTGTAGTGGTTCACCTCGATGACCTCGTCCATCGAGAAGCGCAGGCGGTGCTCCGCGCATGCCTTCGCGAAGCCCTTCACGCGCTGGACCGCGTTGTAGCTGCCGTTGCGGCGCATGTCGCCGGCGACCACGGCGATCGCCCTCCTCCCCGTCTTCGCGAGGTGCTGGCCGGCCAGGTATCCGCCCGCGAAGTTGTCGCACGCGACGGTCGAGGCGCCTTCCGCCTCCTCGTCGACGAGGATCACCGGCGCGCCCGCCCCCCGGAACGCCGCGAGCTCCGGCGGGTCGAAGCGGAGGCAGATGCCGATGAGGGCGATCGGCCGCGGCTCGCCCTCGAGCAGCTGCAGGAGCCGCGAGCGGACGATCTCCCGCTCCTCGTTGAAGACGCCGCTCTCGACGATGGAGACGCCGGGCTCGAGCTGCCGCTTCAGGCTCGCGTAGACGGCCCCCGCGAACCCGGAGCCGAGCATGGCCGAGGCCACTGCGATCCGTCCTGTGCCCACGCGGCAGCCCCCCGCGGACTCGGTCCGCCGTCCAAGCCTACCGCGCAGCGTTCCCGCGCGGTAGGGGCCGCCGGGCAGCGTCACGGCGCTCGCCCGCCGCGCCGGCGCCGAGCTCCCCGAGGGTCTGCAACCTGCATTGAAGCCCCAGGGGTCGGCTGTTACATTTCTGGCCGGAACCGACCGGGCCCCCCGGCCCACCTGGAGAGCCACGCGCATGGATGCCACCACCGTCACCGCCCCCTCCGCCCGCACGGTCCCCGAGGCGGCGCCCGCGAACCCGATCGTCCTCACCGCCAAGGCGGTGGAGATGGTGAAGGACGCCATCGTCCGCGAGGGGCTCGAGGGGCACGGGATCCGCGTCGGCGTCGTGGGCGGCGGCTGCTCCGGCTTCCAGTACTCGATGGACTTCGAGAAGGAGCCGCGGGCCGACGACTTCACGCTCGAGCAGGACGGCGTGAAGCTCTACGTCGACCCGATGAGCCACATGTACCTGCAGGGCGTGACCATCGACTACGTGGTCGGCCTCCAGGGCGCCGGGTTCAAGTTCGAGAACCCGAACGCCAAGTCCACTTGCGGCTGCGGCAGCTCGTTCACGCCCTAGCGCTCGGTCGCCGACCCTCCGGCCTCAGGACATCGCGAAGGCCCGGGTACGGCGCCTGAGGCCCGATGCCTGAGGCCGCCCCATGCTCGTCGTCCGTCACGCCGTCGTCGGCCCGTTCGCCATGAACGCCTGGCTCGTCGCGTGCGATCGCACCGGCGAGGCGGCGCTCCTCGATCCGGGCGACGAGATCCCGCGCGTGCTCGCGCTCGCGGGGCCGGAGGGCTTCCGGGTCAACCGCATCGTCCTCACCCACGGTCACCTCGATCACGTCGCCGGGGCCGCCGAGGCGGCGTCGGCGACGGGTGCGCCGGTCCAGATCCACGCCGCGGACCGGCCGCTCCTGGAGGCGCTCCCGGACCAGCTGGCGATGTTCGGGCTGCCGCCGGTGGCGGACGTCCCCGCCGTCGCGCACCACCACGCGCACGGGGAGCGGTTCCGGGTCGGCGATCACGAGGCGACGATCCTCCACGTCCCCGGTCACACGCCCGGCTCCTGCGCGATCCACTTCGCCGCCGACGGCCACCTCTTCTCCGCGGACACCCTCTTCGCCGGCTCGATCGGCCGGACCGACCTGCCGGGCGGGGACCCGCGGGCGATCGTCCGCTCCATCCGCGAGGTGCTCTTCCCCCTCGGCGACGACACGGCCGTGCACTGCGGCCACGGGCCGGACACGACCATCGGCGAGGAGCGGCGGGGGAACCCGTTCGTCGGCGAGGCGGCGCGGGCGTTCTGACTTCAGCCCATGCTCACGACGCCGAGGATGTTCTGGCCGGCGTCGACGTGGAGCACCTCGCCGGTGACGTTCCGGGCCAGGTCCGAGGACAGGTAGAGCGCCGCGCGCGCGACGTCCTCCTGCTCGATGTTGCGCCGGAGCGGCGTGCGGGCGGCGTTCTCCGAGAGCATCGCCCGCATGCCCTTGATGCCGGCAGCGGCGAGCGTCTTGATCGGGCCCGCGCTGATCGTGTTCACGCGGATCCCATCCTGGCCGAGGTCGTCGGCGAGGTAGCGGGTCGCGCACTCGAGCGCCGCCTTGGCGACGCCCATCACGTTGTAGTTCCGGACCACCTTCTCGGCCCCGAAGTACGTGAGCGAGAGGACGCTCGACCCCGGGCGCATCATCGGCCGGAACGCCCGCGTGAGGCCGACGAGCGAGTACGCCGAGACCTCCAGGGCGACGTTCCACGCGTCGCGGGTGGTCACCTCGGTGAAGCGCCCCTCGAGCGCGCCGCGCGGCGCGAACCCGATGGAGTGGATGAGGATGTCGAGCCGGTCCCAGACCTCGCCGACCGCGCGCACGGTGCGCTCGATGTCCTGGTCCTTGCCCACGTCGCACTCGAGGATCGCCCGCGGTCCGAGCGTCTGGGCGAGGGGGCGCATGCGCCGCTCGATCGCCTCGCCCGGGTAGGTGAAGACGAGCTCCGCGCCCTCGGCGTGGAACGCCCGCGCGATCGCCCAGGCGATCGACATCTCGTTGGCGACGCCGGTGACGAGCGCGCGCCTCCCGCGGAGGAGCCCGCCCAGCCGGAGCTCTCCGCCCTGCTCTTCGCGATCGGTGTCCGTCTCGTTCATGCCGTGGGTCCCCGGATCCCGCGCGCGCGCAGCTCCTCGATCGCCGCCGCCAGCTCCCGCTCCGCGTGCCCGTCCCCGCGGCGCGCAGCGGCCGCGCGCCCGACCTCGTAGGCGTCGAGCGCGCCGGCGCCGTCGCCGTCCGCCTCGAGCACCTGGCCGAGCATGAGGTAGGTCGGGACGTAATCGGGGCTCCGGCGCGCGAGCTCGCGGAACTCGGAGACGGCGGCGACGAGATCGCCCGTCGAGCGGAGGGCCATGGCGAGCGCGTACCGGACGAAGGGATCGTCGGGGCGTTTCTCGAGCTGGCTTCGAACGGCGGCGAGCCGCTGCTCCGGCGTCATGGGTGCCGGAGCTTTAACCAGAAAGCGGCCCGCCGCTCTACCTCGATGCCGCAGGGACGGGCACCCCGAAGGGTTCGGCTCGGTGCGTCACGGACCTCACCAGCTGAAGCCGAGGCCCAGCTTCGCGTACGGCCCGAACTCGCCGCCGGTGAAGCTCGAGAAGTCCTCGTCACGCTCGTCGCCCGCGATCCGCCCGCCGACGCCGACGCCGACCGCGCCGGTGATCCCGTTGGTGGCGATGAAGTTGTAGCCCGCCTCGCCGGAGAGCCCGAGCCAGGCGAAGGTCGTCGTCCCCTGGAACGTCTCGCGCCCGACGGCGAGCTCGAGCCGGGGACCGATCCGCAGCCCCTCGTTGTTGCGGCCGTAGAGGAAGTAGTCCGCGCCGCCCTCGGCCCCGAACGTGTTGACCGAGCCGTTGTTGGCGTCGGTCTTCGAGTACCGCAGGCCGCCCACCCACGAGACCTTGGGGAGGAGCGAGCCGAACGCCTCCGCGTTGATCCCGAGGCCGGTGAACCAGCCGACGGGGTTCGTGAGGAGCGTGAACCGGACCGGGCCGCTCGTCTTGCGGCCGAGCACGCGCGTCCCGCCCGACGTCCTGAGCTCGCGCCCGGCCTGGGCGAACGCCGCCCCGAGCCCCTGCGCCGCCTCGGAGCCCTGCCCCGGCTCCGCGGCGCCCGCGCCCGTGCCGGTCTGCGCC
>JAEYOU010000637.1 GCA_023411405.1 Pseudomonadota bacterium
GCCCCGCACGGCCGCGCAGCCCGCGCCGGTCGCCCGGGAGGAGCGCCCGAAGGGCCCGATCGAGCCCTCCGGCCGGCTCGCCGAGAACCTGCCCGAGCTCATCACCGCCTTCTACCTCGCCCAGCAGACGGGCGAGCTGACGCTGCAGAAGGGCAAGGTGAAGAAGAGCATCTTCTTCGAGCGCGGCCTCCCCTGCTTCGCGATCTCGAACCTCATCGCCGATCGGTTCGGCCCGTTCCTCGTCCGCGTCGGCAAGATCACGAACGCGCAGCTCGAGCTGTGCCAGGCCGCGGCCGACCGCACCGGCCGCCGCACCGGCGACGTGCTCGCGGAGATGGGGCTGCTCAAGGAGACGGAGAAGCTCTACTACGTCGCCCAGCAGGTGAAGGCGATCGTCTACTCGGTCTTCGGCTGGGAGGAGGGCGAGTACCGCCTCCACTTCGCCGACAAGGCGGCCCAGGAGGCCATCAAGATCGACCTCCACCCCGCCAACCTCATCACCCGCGGGGTGAAGAAGCTGTACAAGCCGGACCGGCTCTACCGGCTCCTCTCGCCCGAGGACCGGCTCATCCCGTCCCCGCAGCCGTCGTACGGCCTCCACGAGGTCGAGCTCGAGCGGTGGGAGGCCGAGCTCCTGCCGCGGGTGGACGGCACGCGGACGCTCGCCGAGCTCATCCACCTCGCGCAGCGGCCGGAGCACGCCGTGTACGGCTTCCTGTACGGGCTCGTGGCGCTGAAGATCCTCGACCGGACGGGGACCTGAGCCGCCGCCGCACGCGCGGAGCGCGTCGGAGCACGCGCGGGCTCGGTCACCGCCGGACGGTCACGTCTGCGCCGCCGAAGACCACGACGCCGACCGTGTCGCCGGCGAACGGCTGGCGCCGCCCGTTGGCGCTCCGGAAGCGCTCGTCGTCGAACGGGTGCCGGTAGAACGCCGCGAGGCCGAGGAACCCGGCCCACGGGCTCCCGAACCGCATGCGCAGGCCGAGCCGGGCGCCGGCGAAGGGAGTCCACCGGTCGAGGGTCCGATCGCCGACGCCGCCCGCGTCCAGCTCCTCCTCCAGCCGGGTGTGAATCATCCCGGTCTCCCCGAGGAGCTCGAGGCGCAGGTGTCGCCCGAGCCGGCCGCCGCCCAGGGTGCCCTCCGGGAACGACGCCCCGAGCGTCGCCGCGTGGAGGTACTGGTGACGGGTCACGCGCGTCTCGCCGGGGTCGAGCCAGTCCGCGTCGCGCGTGAGCGACCGCGTGCGGTTGTCCAGCTCGCTGGCCACGCCGATGTGCGCCCACCCGTACCGGACGAACGGGCTCACCCGCCACTTCGCCGCCACGTAGCCCTCGCTGCCCGTCAGGTGGAACACCGGGCCCACACCCGCCTCGAGCCCGAGCGCCATCGGCGGGGGCTCCACGTCGGCGGCGGCGTCTTCCGCCCGCGCGCCGGCGGCGAAGGAGGCGAGGAGCGCCGCCACCAGCGCGCCGCGGGGGGTGCGGCTCGTCCATCGTGCGCGGATCATTGCGCCTCCACCGCCGGCGTGAGGGTGCCCTCGCAGAGCGCCTCCTCCGCGGGGCCGATGCAGATCATGTCGAGCACGCCCGCTTCGCGCGGGGTGAAGCGGCAGACCCGGTCCACCGTGACCGGCGGCACCGCGCCTGGGATGCCCACCGGCCCGGCGAGGTAGAAGTCGCCGGCGGCGATGCCGCGGGACCGCTCGAGCTCGGTGTCCGGGGGAGGCGCGATGAGCTTGCCGCTCAGCGGGAGCCCGACCTCGGCGCCGCCGATCGCCTCGACGAACGGCGACCCGCAGTGCCGAGGGACGTACGCTTCGCGCGTGAGGATCACCGCCCCCGCCGGCCCGCAGTCGGAGACGACGTCGTACCGGAGCCGCTCGCCCAGCTCCTCGGATCCGTAGCAGGGACCGCGCACGTCCGAGGCCGCGAGCACGGCCCCCACCGCGCAGAGCACCCCGAGCCTGCCCAGGGCCAGCAACGCCTTCCTCATGGTCGAGCCTCCCCTTCTCTCCGCTGTCCGGCCGCGCACCCGTACGCCCAGGCGACGAGGGTGAACGGCAACGCCACGAGATCTGTCGGATCGGCGACGATCCGGCCCCGCCCCACGCCGAGCGGCGCCCGCACCGCGTCGAGCCCTGCCACCACCGCGTCCGCCGCCGCCGGAGAGAGCTTCACGGCCGTGAGCAGGACGGCGGCGACCGCTGCGCCCACCCCGAGCCGGCGCCCGAGCGGCCACCGCGTGACGAGCGCCAGGGCCGCCGAGACGAAGAGCGGGAACACGAACGCCCCCGCGACGTCGGAGAGCTTCCCGGTGACGAGCCCCGGGAACCGCGCCTTGAGGACGTGGTCGTTGAGGGCGAGGACCCCCGCCGCGACGAGCGGCACGGGTCCGACGAGCTCCGGCATGGCCGGGATCCGGGACGCCCAGTCGAGCAGCCTCACGACCCCATGGGAACCCGAGCCGGGCGAACGTGGCAAGCCGGCGTTCGATCGGGCGGCGCGGAGGCCGTCTCGACGACGGGGTCGGCCTCGACCCGGAACCCGCGCACCAGCGCGGCCAGCGCCTCGGCCTGCGCGCGCAGCGTCCGGGCGGCGGCGGAGGACTCCTCCGCGCTCACGCGGCTCCGCTCGGTCACGGCGGAGATCCGGCCCGCCGAGTCGTTGACGGTGCGCAGCGCCCGCGCCTGCTCCCGCGAGGCGCCGGCGATCTCCTCCACCGCGCCGGCGAGCGTGGCCAGCTCCTGCTCCACCGCGCGCAGCTGGTCCGCGACCTGACGGGAGGTGCGGGCGCCCGCCTCGGCCTCCCGGACGGACGCCGAGATCATCTCCGCCGTCTCCTGGGCCGCCTGCTTCGAGCGGAGGGCCAGCGAGCGGACCTCCTCCGCCACGACCGCGAACCCGCGCCCCGCCTCGCCCGCGCGGGCGGCCTCGATGGCGGCGTTGAGCGCGAGCAGGTTCGTCTGGAACGCGACGTCGTTCACGGCGCGGATGATCTGCGCGCTCCGCTGCGCCGAGGCCTGGATCCGCTCCATCGCGTGCTCCATCTCGGCCATGCGCTCCGCGCCCTCCTGCGCCGAGCCCTCCGCCCGGCCCGCCACGGCGCGGGCGCGGTCCGCGGTCTGCGACGAGCGGGTCGCCATGCCCGCGACCGACTCGATCGCCCCGCTCATCTCCTGCATCGAGGCCGCCTGGTCGCCCGCGCCGCCGGCCATCGACTCGCTCGCCGCGGCGATCGCGCCCGACGTCCGGAACACGCCCTCGGTCGTCGCCGAGACCTGGCGGAGCGCGGCCTGGAGCGCCGCGCCGGTCGCGTTGATGGCGCCCGCGAGGTTCGCGTAGCTGCCGGCGTAGGCGCCCTCGAGGCGCGCGGACAGCTCCCGGCGCGCGAGCCGCTCCATCACCCGGGTCACCTCCTCGACGGGCGCCGTCATCACGGCGAGGGCGCGGTTCATGCCCTCGACGATCTTCCGGAAGTCACCCTGGTGCCGGCCCGGGTCGGCCCGCGCCTCGAGCCGCCCCTCCGCGGCCGCGGACCCCAGCATCTCCACGTCGGCGAGCAGGAGCCGGACGGCGGCGCTGCACCGGTTGAGGTTGAGCCGCAGCTCCTCGAAGTCCCCCCCGAACGCGCGCTCGATCGGCGGCGGGATGTCCCCGCGCGCGATCCGCTCGAGCACCTGCGCGGCGTCGAGCACCGGCATGACGAGGGAGTCGAGCATCGCGTTCGCGCCCTCGGCCACGCTCCGGAACGCGCCCTGGTGGCGCTCCACGTCGCAGCGGCGATCGAGCCGGCCCTCCCCGGCCGCGGCGGTGAGCTCCCGGGCGTCCTGCTCGAGGCGGGCGAGCGCGTCCGCGCAGCCGACGAGCCCGAGCCGGAGCCGCCCCGGCGAGCCGACGAGGCTGTCCTTCGGCGGCACGGGGAGCTCGCCCCGGGCGAGCTGCTCCAGCGC
>JAEYOU010000641.1 GCA_023411405.1 Pseudomonadota bacterium
GCTCGGAGCACCCGCTCGCCGCGGCGATCGTGGCGGGCGCGCGGGCGCGCGGGGTGGCGATCCCGGAGGCGGCCGCGTTCCAGGCGGTCCCGGGGCACGGCATCACGGCGTCGGTCGACGGTCGCCAGGTGGCGCTCGGCAACGCCTCCCTCCTCGCCCGCGTGGGCGTCGACGCGGGGACGCTCGCGGCGCGGGCCGAGGAGCTCGCGGGCGGTGGGAACACGGTCGTGCTGGTCGCGGTGGACGGGGCCCTGGCCGGGCTGCTCGCCGCGCGCGACCCGGTGAAGCCCGGGGCGGCGGCGGCGATCCGCGCGCTCCACGCCGAGGGGATCCGCACGGTCGCGATGATCACCGGCGACGGCTGGACGACGGCGCGGGCGGTCGCGCGGGAGCTCGGGATCGACGCGGTGGAGGCGGAGGTGCTGCCGGAGGGGAAGGCCGCGGCGGTCGACCGGTTCCGCGGGCGCGCCCGGGCCATCGCGTTCGCGGGCGACGGGATCAACGACGCGCCCGCGCTCGCCGCGGCCGACGTCGGCATCGCCATGGGCACCGGGACCGACGTCGCGATCGAGTCGGCCGGCCTCACGCTCGTCTCGGGCGAGCTGGCCGCCCTCGTCCGGGCGCGGCGGCTCTCCCGCGCGACGCTCCGCAACATCCGGCAGAACCTCTGGTGGGCCTTCGCGTACAACGTCCTCGGCGTGCCGGTCGCCGCCGGCGCGCTCTACCCCGCGTTCGGCTGGCTCCTCTCCCCGATGCTGGCCGCGGCGGCGATGAGCTTCAGCTCGGTCACCGTCATCGGGAACGCGCTCCGGCTGCGGAACGTTCGTTTGTGACGCTGCCCCCGGCGGCGCCTGCCCGCCTGCGCACCCAGATCGGTCGTCGCGAGGCCCCGCCGGTACCGTTAGTCAAGGCGCCATGGCCACGGCGGTGAAGGATCTGACCGCGCCGGCGCCGCGGCGGATCTCGCGCCTCGGCCTGCTCTGGCGCAGCACCATCGGCAAGAAGATCATCATGGCGGTCACGGGCCTCGTGCTCGTGCTCTACGTCTTCGTCCACATGCTCGGGAACCTGCAGGTGTTCGCCGGGCCGGAGAAGATCGACGCGTACGGGCGCCTGCTCCGCGCCGCGCCGGCCCTGCTCTGGACGGCCCGGATCGTGCTGCTCGCCGCCGTGGTGGCGCACGCCTGGGCCGGGATCGAGCTGCAGCTCCGGGCGCGGCAGGCGCGCGGCGTGGCCTACGCCGACTACCGCCCGGGCGCCTCGTCGGCCGCGTCGCGCACGATGCTCTGGAGCGGGCTGCTCGTCCTCCTCTTCGTCGTCTACCACGTGCTCGACCTCACCGTCGGCGTCGTGCACCCGGACTTCCGCGAGGGCGAGATCTACTGGAACCTGGTCCAGCGGTTCGGACAGATCACCGGCGTCGCCGCGTACCTCATCGCGATGGTCGCCCTCGCCTTCCACCTCTGGCACGGGATCTACTCGATGTTCCAGTCGCTCGGGCTCTCCAACCGGCGGCTCACGCCGCAGGTGCAGCGGTTCGCGGCCGGCTTCGCCACCGTGCTCACGATCGGCTTCTCGGCCATCCCGCTCGCCGTGATCGTCGGCGTGGTCAAGGTGTAGCGCCATGGCGACCGACCTTCGCACCACGCCCGCCGGTCCCGCCGCGCCCGCCCGCGCCCGCCTGGACGCCCGCGTCCCGGGCGGCCCGCTCGGCTCGAAGTGGGAGCAGCGGAAGTTCGAGATGAAGCTCGTGAACCCGGCCAACAAGCGGCGGTACACGATCATCGTCGTCGGCACCGGCCTCGCGGGCGGCGCCGCCGCCGCCTCGCTGGGCGAGCTCGGCTACAACGTCGTCAACTTCTGCATCCAGGACAGCCCGCGGCGCGCGCACTCCATCGCCGCGCAGGGCGGCATCAACGCCGCGAAGAACTACACGAACGACGGCGACTCGGTCGAGCGGCTCTTCTACGACACGATCAAGGGCGGCGACTTCCGGGCCCGCGAGGCCAACGTCTACCGGCTCGCCGAGCTCTCGACCGCGATCATCGACCAGTGCACGGCGCAGGGCGTCCCCTTCGCCCGGGAGTACGGCGGCACGCTCGCGAACCGCTCGTTCGGCGGCGCGCTGGTGTCGCGCACCTTCTACGCCCGCGGCCAGACGGGGCAGCAGCTCCTCCTCGGCGCGTACCAGGCGCTCCTGCGCCAGGTGGCGGCGGGGACGGTGAAGCTGCACCCGCGCCACGAGATGCTCGAGCTCGTCGTGGTGGACGGGCGCGCCCGCGGCGTCGTCACGCGCGACCTCGTCTCCGGGGCGATCCGCTCCTGGGCGGCGGACGCGGTGGTGCTCGCCACCGGCGGGTACGGCAACGTCTTCTACCTCTCGACCAACGCCCGCGGCTCCAACGCCACCGCCATCTGGCGCGCGCACCGCAAGGGCGCCTTCTTCGCGAACCCCTGCTACACGCAGATCCACCCGACGTGCATCCCGCGCTCCGGCGAGTACCAGTCGAAGCTCACGCTCATGAGCGAGTCGCTCCGGAACGACGGGCGCGTCTGGGTGCCGAAGGCCAAGGGCGACGCGCGCGCCCCGGGCGACATCCCGGACGCCGACCGCGACTACTACCTCGAGCGGATGTACCCGACCTACGGCAACCTCGCCCCGCGCGACATCGCCTCGCGCGCGGCGAAGACGGTCTGCGACCAGGGCCGCGGCGTCGGGCCGGGCGGCCTCGGCGTCTACCTCGACTTCCGCGACGCCTTCCAGCGGCTGGGCCGCCGCGTGCTCGACGAGCGGTACGGCAACCTGTTCGAGATGTACGAGCGGATCACCGGCGAGGATCCGCACGACGTCCCGATGCGCATCTACCCGGCCGTCCACTACACGATGGGCGGGCTCTGGGTGGACTACGACCTCATGAGCACGGTCCCGGGCCTGTTCGTCGGGGGCGAGGCCAACTTCTCCGACCACGGCGCCAACCGGCTGGGCGCGAGCGCGCTCATGCAGGGGCTCGCCGACGGCTACTTCATCCTCCCGTACACCCTCGGCGACTACCTCGCCCGCGGCGGCCTCGCGAAGCTCGACACCGGGCACGCCGCGTTCCGCGACGCCGAGGCGGACGTGCTGGCGCGCGCGCGGCGGCTCCTCGAGATCGGCGGCACGAAGCCGGTGGAGCACTTCCACCGCGCGCTCGGCGAGGTCATGTGGAACGAGTGCGGCATGGCCCGCTCGCGCGAGAGCCTCACCCGCGCGCTCGCCGCCCTGCCGGGGCTCGAGGAGCAGTTCTGGCGCGACCTCAAGGTCACCGGGACCGGCGAGGAGCTCAACCAGGAGCTCGAGCGCGCCGGCCGGGTCGCGGACTACTTCGAGCTCGCGACGCTCATGTGCCAGGACGCGCTCGTCCGCGAGGAGTCGTGCGGCGGGCACTTCCGCGTGGAGCACCAGACCGAGGACGGCGAGGCGAAGCGCGACGACGCCCGGTTCACGCACGTCGCCGCGTGGGAGTGGCGCGGCCACGGGCCCGGCGCCGAGCGGCCGATCCGCCACGAGGAGCCGCTCGTCTTCGAGACCGTGCCGCTCCAGCAGCGCAGCTACAAGTGAAGGGACCGGAGGAACCAGTGCGGCTCGTCCTCGAGATCTGGCGGCAGAAGGGACCGGAGGCGCCCGGCGCGTTCGTGCGCTACGAGGTGCCCGACGCCTCGGAGCACATGTCCTTCCTCGAGATGCTCGACGTGCTCAACGCGCGCCTCGTGGAGCGGGGCGAGGACCCGGTGGCGTTCGACTCGGACTGCCGCGAGGGCATCTGCGGGACGTGCGGGTTCCTCGTGAACGGCGAGGCGCACGGGCCGCTCCCGAACGCGACGATCTGCCAGACGCACATGCGCCACTTCCGGGACGGCGACGTGCTCCGGCTCGAGCCGTGGCGCGCCCGGGCGTTCCCCGTCCGGAAGGACCTCGTCGTCGATCGTGGCGCTTTCGACCGGATCATCGCCGCCGGCGGGTACGTGTCGGTCCGCACCGGCAGCGCGCCCGAGGCCAACGCGATCCTCGTCCCCAAGCCCGCCGCCGACCGCGCCATGGAGGCCGCCGCCTGCATCGGCTGCGGCGCGTGCGTCGCCGTGTGCCCGAACGCGTCGGCCGCGCTCTTCACCGGCGCGAAGGTCTCCCACCTCGGCCTGCTCCCGCAGGGCCAGCCCGAGCGCCCGCTCCGCGTCCTCGCGATGAACGCCCAGGCCGTCGAGGAGGGGTTCGGCCACTGCACGTCGATCGGCGAGTGCGCCGCCGCCTGCCCCGCCGGCATCCAGCTCGAGGTGATCGGCAGGATGAACCGCGACTTCTTCACCGCCGCCCTCTCGCGCCGCGACGAGCTCGAGCCCGTGGCGGTGCTGCCGAAGGCCGCCGCGATGCGCAGCTACGTGGCGGAGCCGAAGAAGGGGGAGACGTAGGGGCTGAAGGAGCTGAGAGCGAAGTGCGGGCGGGATGGTCCGAATGGGCTCCCTCGCGTCCTGCTCACACCGCTCGCCCTGAGCGTAGGCCCTGCGCAGCAGGGCCGGAGTCGAAGGGCGGGCCGGATTGCCCGCCGTGCCGCCCGACTTGATTCGGCGGAGATGGTCACGGAGCTCTCGTACGGTGAGAGTCCCGAAAGCCTACTTGCAGAGCACCTGGTACACGGTTGCAAGCGTCACGATGACGGTGAGCACTGCGATCACCTTGGTCAGGAACAGCATCGTCCTGCTGGCGCGCTCGTTGAGGCAGGCCGCGGCGAGCTGCCAGAGGGCGGGCTTCTCCAGCCAGCCGCTGAGGTCGTCCTTCGCTGCTTCGGTCGCGTCGGATGCGAGGCGGAGAAGCTCGGCGGAGTGGAGCTTGTCGAGGCGGGCCGGCATCTTCTCCGCGAACTGCTCCTTGGTCATATGACGTCTCCTGTGTCCCGGAAGCCTACTTTCGGGCAGCGACCCCTGGACGGCGCCTGGCGGGGCGGCCAGGGGGGCGAGCCGGGGGACTTTCTGAGACGGAGCAAGCTCATGTTCCGGGTGCGGGCTGTGAGACGTATCGATGCTTGGCACACCGGCACTGCAGGGAGAGGGGATTGTGCCGGTTGGGTAGCGGGGCTACGCACGTATGACAGCTGAAACAGTACAAGACGCCCATCAGCTCGATGACCTTCTCGGCGATACCTCTGATGACCGAGAGCGGGTACTCCCACGCGAACTCATTCTCGTGAGCGGGAAGGGCGTTCCGCACCTTCGGCAAGTCACGGAGTTGGTCCAAGAGCTCCGACGCGTTCTTCACCTTGACGTGCAGTGTCTTCTCAACGGTTTTGACAGCCTTAACGAACGGCTCCCAGAGCTCCGTGAGCGTGTACTGCTCCCCTCGCTTCGCAGGGATCGATAGAGCCCATTCGAAGCGTGCATCGAACAACCACTGATCAAGCAAGCCCATGAGCTCCAGCCCGATCGCCTTCTCGGACGTCCCTTCCATCGTGCGCGTAAGCCGATCCAGCGCTGGCTGGTAGTCCCCGAACTGCGGGCCCCCCTCGAGAGTCCAGCGCTTGATCACCAGGTGACGGAAGCCTGGCGCAAGATCGACGCACCAGTGGGCGAAGAGGGCGTTGTGCGTCAGTAGGATTATCTGGTGGTCGCCGAAGTGGTCCCGCAGGAGACCCACGAGATTCCGCGCATGGCCGAGGTCGATGGAGAGGATGATGTCGTCCAACACCAGGACGCGCGCGTCGCCGCCTTGGTCCGCGTGAAAGCGCCGCAGGGCCAAGAAGATGCAGATCCCAACGGTGTCGAGGTGACCGTCGGAGTACACCCAGCGTGGATCCTCAACGCGGGCCCCTCCGAAAGAACCCCTGATGTAAGCGGTTCCCTCCCGCTGGCGCCGAATCTCGATCAAGGGCGCGTCCGTCACCTCATGCTTCGACTCTCGAGGGTGTACGATGCGGTAGTAGGTGGCGACGGTGTTCGCGATCTGGTCCAGCAGCTTCTGCGCTGTATCCTGGCGAGCCTTCCGGAGTGCCTGTGCGACGGCCGAGAACCGAAGCTCAAGCGCACGGATTTCCTTCAGCCTCAGCTGAGATCGCGCCACTTCTGACTCATGCTCAAGAGCGACGCGGGCGGCCACAGCGAAGGTCTTCAGGTCTCCAGCTGAACCGGGAGGAGGCAACCGAGCGAGCTCGGCCGCCAAGGCGCCCCTGATAGTCCTCACGACGGGTCGCAGCCAGCCATCGAGGTTCTCAGCCCCGATCGCGCCGAGCGCGTCGTCGCATGCCGCCGGGGTTTCCGCTCTCACCAGCTGCTCTAGCCCTGCCGGCCGGGACGGAACACCTGGCAACTCCGCAAAGGATGACACGTTGAGGGCGGTTCGTGCCTTCTGCGCAAGGCGGGTGAAGTCGGTCATCCACCCCTGAACGGCGGGCATGGCCGCCTTCAGTGATGACTCAACCTGGCGCAACTGCGAGAGGGCACCCAGCTTCGCGCGGAGGCTGGCGAGCACCGTCTCAGCTTCGACACTCTGACCGCACACGGGGCAGGATCGAGTAGAACGCTGCGCTTCGAAGTGTGCGCGTGCGTGCTCGAGGAGATCCAGCAGGCCGGTTGTGCTTCCCTCACTCCGCAGCTCAGTTCGACGGCGCTGGAGAGCCTCCACCTCCTGCAGCTTTGGGATGCGCTCGGACAGGCTCCCGAAGTCGCCGTCGAGGACCGATAGTGCCACCCTGCGAGCCGTGAGCTCATCTCCGCTCGACAGCTCCTCCGCGCGCGCAGCAGCCGCAGCGAGCACGGAACCTTTGGAAGCTGACGTCGTGAGTTGTAGATTCGCCGCGAACCCCAGGAGAGCGGATCGCCCTGTCTCCCACGTCGTCGTTGCCGGCTTGTACTGGGAGGGCAGGGCGAGAGCGAGCCGCTCAGCGAGGGACTGAACGCGGGCCGTGAGACGCTCGGACTCGGCCTGATAGTCGGATGCCCGCGACGCTATGACCTCGCGGATCCGGTCCGCATCGGTGAGGTCTAGAAACCCTTCGAGATACCGAAAGCGGTCGATCGGCCGGTCCTCGAGGACATTCAGAACCTGGCTTCGCCGCAAGAACGGATTCGACGCCATGCAGGCGTCCCGAAACGACTGGCCGCGCTCGTCGCAATGAACGGAGCCGGGACTCACTTCGATGAGCCCTGCCTTGCCAAGAGAGACGGCGACCATCGGGGCCTTCGGGTCTTCCAGGACATGGCGACGGTAGCCTTCCTCGCTACCGAGTTGCGCCCGCGGTGATGGTTCGCCTTCGCCTCGAAGCGCCCACTGCAGTGCAAGCACGATCGAAGACTTGCCGGACCCGTTCTCGCCCTGAATCAGCAGGGATTTCCCTCTTAACGGGATGCAGATTTCGCCGCGTACTCCCCTCACCGCCCGGATTCGAAGTTCCTCAATCTCCATCGGTCTGCTCCAGGTCCAGTGCGAGAGCCTTCTCGAGCGCACCGATGTCCTGCAGTGCCCCATCCTCGCCCAGTTTCTTGAGCGCCTGCACGACGCTGGTCGGCAGCTCGCTGGCGAGCGATTCGAGCGCTGCTGCTATGACCATCTTGGTGGTGTCCGAGTAAGTCGCCATCCTGTCCTCCGCGTTAACGGCGCTTCGACCGGCAGCAGCTCGACGTGCACGAGGGCGTCACGCTGAAACACGGCGACCGCTCCTTCCGACCGAGCCTTCAACCAGGCGTCGGGCCTTGGCGATCGTACACCCGAGATCCTGTGCGATCTTACTCCAGCTCTGGCCAGCAGCTCGACGCGTCGCGACCGCGGCCGCTGGCGGGCCGGGAGCAGGGCGACGACCGAGGCGAACTCCTCGCTTTCGAGCCGCCGCCAAGCCCAGTCGCGTTCTGTCGCGAATCAGGTCTCGCTCGAACTCCGCCACTGCGGCGAGAACCGTAATGAGAAGCCTGCTGATGGCATCGCCGCCCGGCTTCAGGTCCAGCCCCTGGGACGTGACCACGAACCGGACACCATGCACCTCGACGAGCTCGCGGATGTTCGCGAGCAGGTCGAGAGCCGATCGGCCAGCACGGTCGAGCTTGTAGACCAAGAGCGCGTCGAGCTTGCCAAGGCGGGCCGCCTCGAGGACGCGCTTGAACCCCGGCCGGTCGTTCTGCGCCCCCGACCCCGTCTCCTCGACGTCAAGTACGATGCGGAACCCGAGCCGCTTAGCCGAAGCGCGAAGTTCCGCCCGCGCGAGGGTCGGGTTCTGATCGAGTGTCGAGACCCGGTGGTACAGCGCCGCCCGACGAGTCGTAGCCACGTATTCCCCTTGCCGAAAACGGGGTGCCCGGAGACACCCTCATTTCCGGCGAGATCTAGCGTGTTCCCCTGACATGCCGAATCCCGTCAACTCCGGAAGAGTTGTGGCCGCACCTCCCGCCGACTCTGCATTCCCAGATCACGGCGCTCCGCGTCCGTTCCCCCATCCGCAGCGGGTCATGCGAGACTGCGAGGCATCGGTTCGAGCTCAAGAGCGTGACTGCAACGGCTACCAACCACTGGTGCTCCGCGCTCGGGATCACCCCACCTCGCCTCGAGGCCGTTGCCTCCCACCGGGAGGCCAACACGTTCTCGCTGCTCCTCGTCGCCCTGCTGGAACGGGGCGAGCCGATGAGCCTCGCGGAGGTCGCTGTCCGGTTCGAGGTTGCCGGGATCGCCGACGAGAAGGCCGCACTGGCCTCGCTCCAGCGCTGCAAGCCGGCGCGACCCCCGGTCTATCGCGAGGGGGATCTGTACCACCTCGATCCGCACGACGACGAACTCGACCTCTGGGCCTTCCGGCTCGGCCTGCGGCCACCGCGCTACGCGCGCCCGTCACGCGAGCCCGCCCCAGCGCCCGCGCCGGTGCCCGGGGCCGAGGTGCCCTTGACCGCGTCCGAGCTCGACGAGGCATGGAGAGATGCCAGTCTTGCCGGGTGGTCCGCGCAGCGGCTGGCGGTCGCCGTCCTCGACGCCAGCGGGAGCGCCATGCGTCCCGGCGAGATCGTGGCCGCGGTCGGAGCGCGGACGCGCTGGCACACGCTGCGAGAGGACGCAGCCCTGAGCTTTCGCAGCAGAGGCAGCGCCGTGGCGGTGCTGGAAGACGGCCGATGGGCGATCGCGGCGGATGCGGCGAGCATCGTGCACGCGGCCCGAGCCGCGGTACGGGAGCGTGTGGCGCGCGCACGAAGGCACGCCGCGCTCCGTCCAGCCTCTCCGACCATCGAGGAGGCGACGCGCGAGGCCAATGAGCGGCGGGCGGCGCACGCGGCGAAGCTGGCGACGCTCTCGCGCGCGTTGCTCGCGGCGTTTCCTCGGACTCGCCCGGAAGCTGTCACCTTGCTGGACGTCGGGGAGCGAAGCATCACGACGTACCTCCGCGCGGACTTCGACGCGCTCCGGCGGAGCCTCGAGCGCTATGACGTCCTCGGCGCGATGGACGTCCGGCGGCTGCTACGGTCGATCGACTTCGTGCCGGGCGAGGTCAAGTCCCTTTCTGTGTGTAAATCGTACTCTCCGTGAAGCTCCTCGGGTGAATCACGCCGCTTTGGCGACGGCGACGTCCTTCGACTTCAGCAGCGACATGTCCAGGTAGCGGCGGTCGGTCCAGATGGCGGTCACGTTGAGCGCCACGGCGGTAACGAGGCGAAGGGCGCTACTCCGGTCCGGGAAGGCGCCCACGGCGTTGGTGCGCCGCTTGATCTCGCCGTGGAGCCGCTCGAGACCGTTGGTGGAGCGGATACGGTGCCAGTGGGCCTTGGGGAAGGCGTAGAACCGCGTGGCTGCCTCGAAGCCGTCGGCGAGGCACGCCATCGCCTCCGGGAGCTGGCGCCCGAGGCCACCGGCGAGCTCCGTCATCCGCTTGCGGGCCTCCGCCTTGCTCGGCGCCAGGAACACCTGCCAGATGGCCTTGGCGAGCCGCGCCCTGAGCTTCTGGGGGGCCTTGGCGACGACGTTCCGCTGGAGGTGGACGCAGCACCGCTGCAGCGGCGCCT
>JAEYOU010000243.1 GCA_023411405.1 Pseudomonadota bacterium
GGCCGGTGGCGCTCGTCGAGGTCCGCGGGCACGCCCTCGCCGTCGAGGCGCTCGGGTCGCTGCGCGCCAACCCGGAGCGGGCGAAGCTCGGGCTCCTGCGCGCCGGCGACTCGCTGCTCCTCGTCGCCGAGGGCGAGCGGTGCACCGGCGCGAAGGCGGCGAGCTGCGAGCGCTCGGCGCGCGTGATGCCCCTCCTCGGCAATCGGTTCGAGCCCTCACGCGTGGTGAACGGCGCGGGCGCCTGCCTCGGCGCCGGGTGGCTCCACCTCACCCGCGAGGAGATCGACAAGCTCGGCGGCGGCCGCGAGCGGCGCTACCGCGTGGACGCGTCCATCTCCGCCGGCGCGGACGGTCTGCGGCTGCTCGAGCTCGTCACCGTGCACGACCGCGAGGGGCGGGCGGGCAACGCGCCGGAGCGGCTCTTCCGCCGGGCGGAGGGGACGACCGTGTTCCGGGTGTGGGGCTCCGACCTGGTCGCGGAGAACCCGACGCTCTGGACGCGGCTCCTGATGACCCGGGAGTAGCCGTCGCGCGTCGCTCGGCCTTCGACAGGCTCAGGCCGAGCGGACCCTCCCACCGCGGGAGCTACCGCCCGACGCCGCGCGCCGCCTGGATGCAGCGGACGAGCGCCCCGGCCCGGTCGCGCAGATCCGACGAGGACGACAGGTTCCGGAACGCGTCGGTCGCGAGCGCGAACCAGTAGTAGCCCGTCGCAGGCCCCGACGTGCCCCCATCGAGCCCCTCGAGGAGCGCGTCCGGATCGGAGACGTCGATGCCCGACTCCTTCCAGAGCTGACGGAGATACGCGCTCCGTTCGGCCCTGCACGCCTGGGCCGGCGTGGGCGCGGCCCGGGCCGGTGTGGCCGGCTCGGGGGGCGGCGCAACCCGGGCGACGATCGGCGCGGCGCGCGGCGCGTCCTCCTCACCCTCGTCGGACGAGGACACGATCGTGAACGAGCCCACCTGGCCGTCCTCGACGCCCGCCTCCTCCACGCGGAACCAGCCCTCCGGGAGGTCGATGCGCTGACCCACGGGTAGCTTCTTCGAGAGCACCTCGGTGCGGCCTGAGCCGACGTCGATGGTGCCGCCGGGGCGATCGTCGGCGGCGCGGGCGGCCGCCGGGAGCGCGGCGAGCGCTGCGGCGAGGAGGAGGTGGAGCCGTGTCATCGGGACCTCGATCACGCGGTCAAGGTTCGGCAGGCCGGAGCTCGCCCGCAAGCTCGCAGGCCGTCGCTTTGCTGGGGTAGGCGCGGACCCCGGGGACGCTCGCCTGGCCCCTCCGCGCCCGAACAGCCCCAAGTTGGGATTGGACGGCGGGGCCGAGTTCGAATTGAACCGTCGGGATGCGGGCTCGGGCGCGGGCTCGTTCACGGGAGCCTGAGAGATGAGAATCGCGATCGTGGGCGCAGGCGGAGTGGGTGGGCTCCTGGGCGGGCTGCTGGCCCGGGCCGGGGAGGAGGTCGTCCTCGTCACGCGCGGCGAGGCGCTCGCCGCGATCCGCCGCGACGGGCTGCGGGTCGACTCGCCGCTCGGCAGCTTCACGGTGCCCGTGGCCGCGGCGGCGGAGGATCCCGCCGCGCTGCCGCCCGCGGACGCGGTGCTCGTCGCGGTGAAGGCGTGGCAGGTCCCCGAGCTCGCGCCGAACCTCGCGCCGCTGGCGGCGCCGGGCGCGCCGGTGGTCCCGCTCCAGAACGGCGTGGACGCCGCGGACCAGCTCTCGCGCGCGCTGGGCGAGGAGCGGGTCGCCGGCGGCGTCATCAACGTGCTCGCCTGGATCCACGCGCCGGGCTCGATCAAGCACCTCGGCGCCGCGCCGATCGTCGTCATGGGCGAGCGCGGCGCACGCGCCGGGACCCGGAGCCCGCGGCTCGAGGCGCTCGCCGCGGCCCTCGCCCGCGCCGGCGTCGTCGCGAAGGTGGTCGAGGACGTCGAGCGGGCCACCTGGGAGAAGTTCCTCCTCGTCGAGCCGTGGGGGCTCGTGGCCTCGGCCTCGCGCGCACCGCTCGGCGTCCACCTCGACGTGCCGGAGCTCCGCGCGGTGCACGAGCGCGCGATGCACGAGGTGGCGGCGCTCGCGCGCGCGCGCGGCGTCGCCCTGCCGCCGAACGCCGTCTCCGCCACGCTCCAGGTGCTGGAGGCCGTCGCGGCCGACGCCACCGTGTCCCTGCAGCGCGACGTGGGCGCGGGGAGACCTTCGGAGCTCGAGGACCAGGCGGGCGCGGTCCTCCGGCTCGCGCAGGAGGCGGGCGTCGAGGTCCCGGTCCACGAGACGCTGTACGGCGTCCTGGTCGCGCAGGAACGAGCGACCCGCGGCGAGATACCTCGCTTTCCGAGGACTTGAGAAGGTCAGCGGTGCTGAGATCCTCGACGGATCGATCTAACTGTCCGCGAACACACGGTTTTTCCCGGGGAAGGGGCGCAACTGCTGAGTTCATAATCAGCCCTTCGGGGTACCGTCTCGCGTAACCTACTGATCTTTCTAGCCGTGGCCTCTGGCGCGTGACTTGCGATGAAGGCCCATGGGCGGACTTCGGCAGCAGCGCCGCTCACGGAGGAAGCCGTGGCCACGTTCATGGAGTACCTGGAAATTCTCGGAGCCTTCGTCGCCGGCCTCTTCGGCCGCGCAGGCGTGTTCCTGCTCGGAGCGCTCCTCATCGCGATCCCGGCGATCCTGCTCGCGATCGCGCTGGGCCAGGTCTCGAAGCTCCGCGCACGCCGCACGGTGCGCGCCGGCCGCTTCGCCTTCCGCCGCGGCGCGTTCCACGCCCCCAACCACACCTGGATCGCCTCGCGCGGTCCCGCCGAGCTCATGCTCGGCATCGACGACCTCGCCCGTGAGCTCCTGCCCTCGGTGACGTCCGTCGAGCTCCCGCGGCCGGGGATGGTGGTCCGCCGCGGTGAGCCCATCGCCGTGCTCCACGCCGGCCGCCGCTCGGTCCGGATCGAGGCGCCGGTGAACGGGATGGTGGTGCGGGCCAACGCGCGCGTGGCCGGCGATCCGGGCCTCGTGAAGCGCGAGCCGTACGGGGACGGGTGGCTGTTCTCGCTCACGCCCGCGGACACGGCGTACATGAGCTTCCCCGCCGACGCGGAGGCCGGCGGCTGGCTCCGCCGCGAGGCGGAGCGGCTCGAGCGGTTCTTCGAGCACGAGCTCGGCCTCGCCGCCGCCGACGGCGGCGCGCTCCTCCACTCGCCCCTCACCTCGCTCGGCGAGGCCGGGTGGCAGCGGCTGACGGAGGAGTTCCTGCGGGAGCAGAAGCCGGAGCAGGGCGCGGCGTAGCGGCGGGGCGGTGCCCGGTCGAGCGGAGCCATTCACCGCTCGTGCTTCGACAGGCTCACAGGGTTGATGAGAATGCCACCAGGACGGGAACGCGGCGCAAGCGCCGGGCGGCGACGATGCGGCCCAGGTTGTAGGCGAGCACCTTGAGGGCGAGTTCGGCGAGCACGGAGGCCTCGTGCCTGCTGCTCACCCGGCGGTAGCCCATGACGTCCTCGATCTGTGCGAAGACCGGTTCGACCGTGGCCATCCGCTTGGCATAGCGTGCCTGGGCGCCTGGCTGTCTCATGCGGTCCGCCATCGACTTCTGCAGGGCGTGGTACTCGGGCTTCATGGTGAGGATGCGCCGCTTGCCCTTCGTACATCGCCCTCGTAGAGGGCAGGGCTCGCAGCCGACGCCGTGGTACCGGAGCTTGTCCCCGTCCTTGAAGGGACCGTCCAGGCGCGTCCCCGCCGGACAAGTGACGGTCCCCTCGGAGCCCAGCTCGAAGTCTGCCAGCGCGAACTGCGGCTCCCCGGCGTCGTTGTGACGATTGCTCTGCTTGCGGTGGGCGATGAGGACGTCGATGTGCTCGCGTTTCGCAGCCGCATACCTGAGATCGTCTTCGCTCCAGTACCCGGCATCGGCGGCGACCTGCAGGTGCGTGACGTCAGCGCCGGCTCCGGCGAGCGCGGAACGAGCGCGCTCCACTGCAGCAGGCAGCTTGGCGAAGTCGTGCCCATCCGCGTCGACCATGAGGTCGAGCACGAAGCGAGTCTTCACCCCGCAGGCGGTTACCGTCATGCGGTGCCCCGGAGCGCTGGCGCCGCTCGGAAACTTCATCAGCCCAGCGCTCGGCGCGGTGGTCACGAGATTGGTGCGGCCCTGCCGCTTACACTCGGCTACGGCCGTCTGGTGCTTGGCGATCTTTTCTTCCAGTGCGGCCAGGGCGCCCGGGGAGAGAGAGCTTCGGTCGACCTTCGCCAAGTCGGCCAGCCGCGCCTTCGAGCGCTTCAGCGTCCGAGCCGCCTTCGTCGATGCGTGGGCCCGAAGTCGCACGCTGTCCACCGCGAGCTGTTCGGGATCGAGCAACCCTCTCCGCTGCGCGATGACGAGCGTCTGCTGGATCGCGCCCTTGAAGAACTCCAGGTGCTTGCGCCGGAACTCGCGCAGCTTACCGGCCGAGATCCAGTGGCCGCCTGATACGAGCCGAAAGGCCGCGTCCGTCTCCGAGACGCGCTCCAGCTTCGTCGAGTGATGAACACCGACCAGGCTGCCGTACACGAGCACCCCCATGACGTGCCGAGGGTGAAACCCGTGCCGACCCAACGACGAGTAGCCGGACTCGATCTTGCTGAAATCCAGCTCCGCGAGCAGATCCCTCACCGCTCGGGCGAGGTGCCCGTTCGGCACCTGCAGCTCGACACACCCGTTGATGGGGTCGAGCTGCGCCGCCATGTCGGACAGAAACCGAGGATGCGGGTCGCGCCGGGGGGACTTTCGCCGCGGCGTCTGGCTGGTCTCGATGAGTACCTGCTGCACCCCCAGAATCGATCACAGCCGGCTCACGGCCGCCACTCATTTCGATCGATCCTCTCAGCACGAGCGGACGAGCGAGCCGCTCACCCTGAGCTTGTCGAAGGGCGAGCGAGCCGCTCACCCTGAGCTTGTCGAAGGGCGAGCGGCGGCTACGCGTCCCACGGGTACCTCCCCGCCTCGAGCAGCGCCTCCGCGACCTCCCCCAGGCATCCGTCCTCCGGACCGTCGATGCCCTCGAGGTTCGCCGTGACCCGCCGCTCGGCGCCGGCGGCGAACGCCCGGAGCAGCTCCCGCTCCGGCCGCGCGGCCGCCTCCCCGTGGTTCTCGAGCCGCCCCGCGATGCGCGACAGCATCGCCGCGAACGCGAACAGGTCCACGAGGGCGTCGGCGAGCCGGCGGAGCGCGAGCTGCTCCTCGACGATCCGCTTCCCGTGCCGCCGCAGCGTCCGGTCCACCGACTGGGCGAGCGCCGCGGTGAGGGCCTCGAACCGGCCCGCCTCGGCCGCGAGCGAGGGCGGCAGGAGCGTGAAGCGCCCCTTCTCGCGGCTCGGCAGCGGCGGGAGGCCGGCGCGGCGGCGCGCGTACTCGGACAGGAGGCCGAAGCCCTTGATCGGATCGGCGAAGACGCCGCGCACCGACTCGGCGAGATCGCGGATCTCCTCGGCGGCGTCGCCCGCGGTGGTGAGCGCCACGAACAGGCGGAGCACGTCGTTGCTGCCGTCGAAGATCCGGTTCACCCGCGTGTCCCGCAGCGCGCGCTCGTACGGGAAGGCGCGCATGTAGCCGGCGCCGCCCGCGAGCTGCAGCGCCTCGTCGGCGGTCCGCCAGAGCGCCTCGGTGGCGATCACCTTGGCGATGGCCGCCTCCACGGCGACCTCCTGGAAGCCGCGGTCCAGCAGGCCCGCGGTCAGGTCCACGACGCTCTCGGCGGCGTAGCACTCGATCCCGAGCCGCGCGAGCGTGCCGCGGACGAGCGCGAACGAGGAGAGCGGCCGCCCGAACTGCCGGCGCGTGCGCGCGTGCTCGAGCGCGAGCTCGAGGAGCCGCTTCGCCCCGCCGACCGACCCGCCGCCGAGCCCCGTCCGCCCGGCGTTGAGCACCCGCATGGCGAGCCGGAACCCCTTGCCGACCTCGCCGAGCACGTGATCGGCCGGGACGCGGACGCGGTCGAGCGCGATCATCGTCGTCGAGCAGGCCCGGATGCCCATCTTGTCCTCGGGCGGGCCGACCGTGAGGCCCGGGGCGTCGCGCGGGACGAGGAACGCGGTGAGCTGCCCCTTCCCCTCGTGCGCGGTGCGCGCGAAGACGGTGAAGAGGCCGGCGATGCCGCCGTTGCTCACCCAGCCCTTCTCGCCCGAGAGGATCCACGCGCCGCCGTCGCGGACGGCGGTGGTGCGGAGCGACTTTGGATCGGAGCCCGCCTCCCGCTCCGTCAGGCAGAAGGCGGCGACGAGCTCGCCCGAGGCGAGCCGCGGGAGCCAGCGCGCCTTCTGCTCCTCGGTCCCGGCGAGCAGGAGCCCGCCGACGCCGATGGAGGCGTGGACCCCCACCGTCAGCGCCACCGAGGCGTCGTGCCGCGCGATCGCCTGGAGGACGTGCGCGTAGCCGGTGGTGGAGAGCCCCAGCCCGCCCACGCGCTCGGGGAGGACGAGGCCGAAGAGCCCGGCCGCGCGGAGCTCGTCGAGGAACCCGGGCGGCATCGCCCCCGCCCGATCCCACTCCGCGAACTCCGCCGCGCGCGGCCCGAGGAGCGCCTCGACCCGCCCCAGCACCGCCCCGAGCTTCTCCTTCTCGGCGAGCTTCGGGTCCGGGAAGGGGAGGAGGATCTCCTCCTCGATCTGCCCCGACGCCAGCGAGCGCATGAAGCTCGCAGTGCGCTTGTCGATCATCTCGGGCCTCCCGCGCAGGCCGGCGCCGCGGGCGAAAATCTGCCCCCCGCGGGGGCGGTGGGACAATCACCCAGATCCACCGCGACAGGATGGTTGCATGCAAGCGCGCTTGCGGTCTACGTTCCAGGGGTGATGGCGCTCCAACGCCACCTCCCCCGGTCGGTCCGCCGCCTGCTCCAGCTGCTCGAGTTCCATCCCTGGATGCTCGCGCTGATCGTGTTCCTGGCGTGCGCCACCGGCATCGCGATCATGGAAGGCATGCGCGAGCGGCCGGCCATGGTGGCGCAGGCGCCAGCCGCGACGGGCGCCCAGGGGACGAGCGGGCGCTGAGCAGCTCGCCGTGAGCCCCACGGTCTCCATCGTGATCCCTGCCCTCGACGAGCTCGAGGGGGCGAGGCACCTCCTGGCCTCCGCCGAGCGGTGGACGAGCCCGTGGCCGTTCGAGCTCGTCTTCGTCGACGGGGGCTCCCGCGATGGGACGGCGGAGCTGCTCCGAGGCTCCAGGCAGCCGTGGCTCCGGCCACTCTGGCTCGAGCGCGGCTCCGGGCTGGCCGCGGCGTGGCGCGCCGGGCTCGACGCCGCCCGCGGCCGCGTCCGCGTGACGATGGACGCCGACGGGGTCCACGCGCTCGAGGACGTCGAGCCCCTCGCGCGAGCCATCCTCCAGGGCGCCGACCTCGTGATCGCGCGCCGGTACGGTCCGGGCGGATCGGGGATGCCGGGCCGCAGCTGGACCGCCCGCCTGGCGAGCCGCGCCGCCGCCCGCGCGTTCGCGGTACGGTTCGGACTCCCGCTCCACGATCCTCTCCACGGCTTCCGCGCCCGCTCGCTGCGCGCACATGCCGACCTTCGGCACCGGCTCGCCGCGGTCGAGGGGAACGTGTTCCTCGGCATGGAGACCGCCTGGGCGACGCGCCTCGGTCATCGGGTGACGGAGGTTCCGGTCGCGTACCGCCGGCGGCTGGCGGGGAGCGACAAGAAGCGCCTCGGGCGCGAGGGACTCCGCTTTGCCCGCGCGCTCGCCAGTCCGGCCCATGGCCAGGACCGCAGTGGCCCCTTGCCAGCAACGTCCGCGCCCGCCTCGCTCGACCTCCGGGTCCTCTCGCACTATTCGGAGATCCGCGACATCCGCCGCGGGCGTCTCCCGTTCCCGCGGACCGCGATCCTCTACCCGACCTACGGCTGCAATCTCCAGTGCCCTGCGTGCGAGTACACGTCCGACAACGAAGGCGGCCCGGCCCAGCTCCCCCTCGCGCGCTGGAGGTCGCTGCTCGACGAGCTCGCGCAGGGGGGTGCTACGGGGATCGAGCTCTGCGGCGGTGGCGAGCCGTTGCTGCACCCAGGCCTGGTGGACGCAGTCCTCCACGGTGCACGCGCCGGGCTCCGGTTCGGGGTGCTCACGAACGGGACCACGATCTCCGACAGGTTCCTCGCCGACGCCCTCCCCCACTTCGCCTACGTCCGGGTCACCCTCGACGCGGCCACGCCCGAGACCTACGCGATCGTGCGCCCGGGACCGCCGCTCTGGCCGAAGGTGCTCGAGAACTGCCGGCGGCTGATCGCGGCGCGGCGGCCGGGGACGGAGGTCAGCCTCAAGTTCCTCGTCGACCGGACGAACCGCCACGAGATCGCCCCCGCCGTCGCGCTCGCGCGCGCGCTGGGCGTCAGCTCCATCCAGTTCAAGGCGGCGCGCGAGACTCCGGCGGCGCTCCGGGACGACGAGGTCGGCGAGGTGGAGCGCGAGATCGCCGCGGCGCGGCGGCGCCACGCGCCCTTGCCGGTCCTGGGCTCGGTCGAGAAGCTCGTGATGCGCCGCGCGTGCGAGCTGAGCCCGCTCCAGACGACGATCGACGCGCGCGGCGACGTCTTCCTGTGCTGCTACTTCACGCACCGTCGCGACCGGCATCGGATCGGGAACGTGCTCGCCCAGTCCTTCGGGGAGATCTGGGGAGGCGCGCTCCACCGCGAGGTGATCGCGAACGTCCGGCCGGAGGAGTGCAGCGTGTTCGACTGTCGATTCGTGCGCTACCACGACGTCCTGGACACGTGGGAGGGCGAGCGCAAGGATGGGCTCTCGTTCATCTGAAGGAGCGGCGTGTGAGCGCGGGCGACAGGATCGCGGTCCTGGGGGGATGCGGCCACGTGGGCCTGCCGCTCGCCGTCACCTTCGCCGCGCACGGCTGCGACGTGACCATCGTCGACACGGACGCCGCCGCCGTGGCCCGGACCAACCGCGGCGAGCTCGGGTTCCTGGACGTCGGGGCGGACGCCCTCCTCCGGCGTCACGTCGGCAAGAACCTGCGCGCCACCACCGCGCCCGAGGCGCTCTCGCCCGCCGACGCGGTCGTCTGCGTGGTCGGGACCTCCATCGACGACCAGCACGACCCGCGGGCGGACGAGCTGCTCCACCTGGTCGAGCGGCTCCGGCCCCACCTGCGCCCCGGCCAGCTCTTCGTCCTGCGCTCGACGGTGTACCCCGGCGCGACCACGCGGCTCGCGCGCTGGTTCGACGAGCACCTCCCCGGCGTCGACGTGGCCTGCTGTCCGGAGCGCGTCGCCCAGGGCCACGCCGTCGTCGAGATCGAGCAGCTCCCGCAGCTCGTCTCCGGGGCGTCGCCGCGCGCCGCCGAGCGCGCGCGTGCGCTGTTCGGGCGGATCTCGGCGGAGGTGATCGAGCTCTCGCCGCTCGAGGCCGAGCTCGGCAAGCTGCTCTGCAACTCCTGGCGGTACATCACGTTCGCGGTCGCGAACCAGTTCTATGCCCTGTGCGCCGCGAGCGGCGTCGACTACGCGCGGGTCCACGAGGCGATCACGCGGCACTACCCGCGCCTGAGCGGCCTCCCCACGGCCGGCTTCGCGGCCGGGCCGTGCCTGCTCAAGGACACGAGGCAGCTCACGGCCGTCTACGGCGACGCCTTCTCGCTCGGGCAGGCCGCGACCGCCATCAACGAGGGGTTCCCGCGCGTCCTCCTGACCCAGCTCCGCACGCTCCACCTCGAGGACAAGACGGTCGGGCTCCTGGGGATGGCGTTCAAGGCGGACAGCGACGACGCCCGCGACTCCCTCGCGTTCGAGCTGCGCGAGCTCCTGCTGCGCGAGTGCCGCGAGGTCCTCTGCACCGACGAGCACATGCCGGACGGGTGGCTCGTCCCGCTCGAGCGCGTGCTGGAGGAGGCCGACGTCCTCGTCGTCACGGCGCCGCACCGGCGCTACCGCGCGCTCCGCCCCTCGCAGCCCACCCTCGATCCGTGGAACGCGCTCGGGCGCGGCGCGCTGCTTCGATGAAGATCCTGGTGACCGGCGCCGCGGGGTTCATCGGGGGCTACCTCGTCCCGGAGCTCCTCGCGGCCGGCCACGAGGTGGTCGGGATCGACGACGGCTCGAAGTACGGCCCCGTCCGGAAGGCCCACGACGACCACCCGCGGTACCGCCTGGTCTCCGGCGACTGCAAGGACGGCGGGCTCATGCGTGCGCTCGTCGCCGACGCCGACCACCTGATCGCCGGCGCGGCGATCATCGGCGGGATCGCCTACTTCCACGCGCGCGCGTACGACCTCCTGGCCGAGAACGACCGCATCCTGGCGTCCACCTTCGACGCGGCCATCTGGGCCTTCCGGGAGCGCCGGCTCCGGAAGATCACCGTCGTCTCGAGCTCGATGGTCTACGAGTCCGCGTCGGAGTGGCCGACGCCGGAGGGCGCCGAGCGGCGGAGCCCTCCGCCCCGCTCGACCTACGGGTTCCAGAAGCTCGCCTGCGAGTACTACGCGCAGGGCGCGTTCGAGCAGTACGGCCTTCCGTACACGATCGTCCGCCCGTTCAACTGCGTGGGGATCGGAGAGCGGCGGGGGCTCCACGACCGCGTTCCGGAGGGGAACGTGCGGCTCGCGATGAGCCACGTCGTGCCGGATCTGATCCGGAAGGTGGCGAAGGGCGCGGACCCGCTCCCGATCCTCGGACGCGGCGATCAGCTCCGCCACTACACCTACGCCGGGGACCTCGCGCGCGGCATCCGGACGTGCCTCGAGCACCCGGCCGCCCGCAACCAGGACTTCAACCTCTCGACCGACCAGGGGCACACCGTCCTCGAGATCGCCGAGCGCATCTGGAGCCGGCTCCGACCCGGCGAGCCGTTCCGGTACGTCTCGGAGGAGCCGTTCCCGTACGACGTGCAGCGGCGGGTGCCCTCCGTGGAGAAGGCACGCCGGCTGCTCGGGTTCGAGGCGACCACCTCGCTCGACGAGATCCTCGACGAGGTGGTCCCGTGGGTGCTCGAGCAGGTCCGGTCGGGGACGATGTGAGGCGCGCGGCCCCGCTCACGGTGGTGGTCCCCGTGTACGACGAGGCCGGGAGCCTGCGCGGGTGGTGGGAGGGGACGCGCGGCCACCTTCCGCCGGACGCGACCGTCCTCGTCGTATACGACCTCGAGCAGGACGACACCCTCCCCGTCGCGCGGGCGCTCCAGGCCGAGGGCGCGCCGCTTCGCCTCGTCCGGAACGCCGGGACCGGCGTGCGCGCCGCGATCCTGACCGGCCTCCGCGCAGCATCGTCCGGCCCGGTGCTCGTGAGCATGGCCGACCGCTCGGACGACCCCTCGTCGATCCCGGCGATGCTCGCCGCCCACGCCGGCGGCGCGGACGTCGTGGTCGCCTCCCGGTTCATGCCGGGAGGCCGGCTCGTGGGCGGTCCGTGGCTCAAGGGGCAGCTCGCGCGCTGGGGTGGGCGGAGCCTGCGGTGGCTGGCGGGGTTCCCCGTGACCGACGCCACGAACAGCTTCCGCCTCTACGACGCCGGGTTCCTGCAGGCCATCGAGGTCGAGGCCACCGGCGGGTTCGAGCTCGGGATGGAGCTCACGCTCGAAGCCTGGATGCGCGGACGCCGCGTCGCCGAGGTGCCTTCCACGTGGCGGCAGCGGGAGGTGGGCGAGAGCAGGTTCAGGTTCGCGAGCTGGCTGCCCCGGTACGCGCGGCTCTGGGCGCGCGCGATGGCGTTCGGGCTGTCCGGGCGGCGAGGCCCGCGCTGACGTTCGGCGCCGATCGCGTATCATCCCGGGCGGCATGCGGTTGCTCGAGTCCCGACCCGCCTCGGCGCTCGCCGTCGTGGCGCTCGTGGCCGCCTTCGTCGCGCTCTCGCTCTGGGAGATGCACGACGAGTCCGCCACGTACGACGAGGGCCCGCACCTCTCGGCCGCGTACACGGCCCTGCGGCTCGGAGACTTCCGGCTCGTCACCGAGCAGCCCCCCCTCGGGCGCCGCATCGCGGCGATCCCGCTCCTCCTGGACGACGTCCGCCTGCCCGCGCCGGGACCGGCGTGGGCCTCGGCCGACCACTTCCGCTACGGGTTCGCGTTCCTGTACCAGAGCGGCAACGACGCGGACCGCGTGCTCCTGCGCGCGCGCCTCGCGATGCTGTCGTGGGGGATCCTGCTCCTCCTCTCCGTGTACGCGGTGGCGCGGCGGCTCTTCGGGCCCGCCGGTGGGCTCGTCGCGATGGCCGCAGCGACCTTCAACCCGAGCCTCCTCGGGCACGCGCACCTCGTGACGACCGACGTGCCCCCCGCCGCGCTGGTGCTGCTCGCCGTCGTCGCGTTCCAGCTCTGGCTGGAGCGGGGCGGGGCGCCGCGCGCCGCGGCCGCTGGGGTCCTCGCCGGAGGGGCGGTGGCGACGAAGTTCTCGGCGCTCGCGCTCGGGCCGATCTTCGCGATCCAGCTCGCGCTCTGGTGGTGGAGCGCAGGAGCGGGAGCGGTCCCGGCTGACGCCGTCGGACCACGACCGCGGAGGGTCCCGCGCCGGATCGCCGAGCTGGCGCTGATCGGGGCGCTCGCGTACGGGACGATCTGGGCGTCGTACGGGTTCCGGTACGCCGCATCACCGGACCCGAGCTACGATCCGCTCGCGACCATCCAGAACGGTCCGCCGGAGCTGCCGCTCTCGCTCGCGCGGCTCGCCGCGCACAGGCTGCTCCCCGAGGCCTTCCTCGTCGGCCTCGCCGAGCTCGGGTACCACGCCCAGGCAGGCCACCCGGGGTTCGCGCTCGGCATGCAGTCGCACTCCGGGTGGTGGTGGTACCTGCCGTTCGCGTTCCTGGTGAAGAGCCCGGTGTCGCTGCTGGCGCTCCTCGCGCTCGGGGCCTTCGCGTGGCGCCGAGCTCGTGGACTCCGCGCGGTCCAGGGCCCGGGCCTGCGATGGGGAGCGCCGATCGGGATCGCCGCCGCCGTGTGCACCGGAGTCGCGATGACGAGCCCGCTCGCCATGGGCATCCGGCACCTCTTCCTCGTCTTCCCGTTCGCGTTCGTCACCTGCGGGGCCGCGGCGACGCTCTGGCACGGCGCGCGCGGCGGGCGCGGGATCCGGTTCGGCGTGGCCGTCCTCGTCGCCGCGCTCGCGGCGGAGTGCCTGGTGGAGAGCCCGCACCACCTCGCGTACTTCAACGCGCCGACCCTCGCCGTCGCACCGCGAGAGCGCGTGCTCACCGACAGCAACCTCGACTGGGGCCAGGACCTCGCGCGGCTGAAGCGCTACATGGACGCGAACGGCATCGAGAACGTCAAGCTCGCCTACTTCGGCATGGCGAGCCCGCGGCAGCTCGGGCTCCGGCACGAGGTGCTGGCGACGCACCTCGGCATCTACCCGCGGATGGAGCCCGAGTGGAGACCGTCGCGCGGGATCGACCCCGGGGATCTCGTCGCCCTCAGCGCCTACTGCACCTTCGCGCGCCCCGAGCTCGAAGCCTACGTGACCGGGCGCGCGGACCTCCTCGCGTGGGTGGGGCGATCGATACGCCTGTACCGCATGCGCGCACGGTGACCCCCGGCCGTCATCGCGGCTGCGCGCGCAGGCGCTGGTTCACCTCGGCGAGCCGCTGCCGGAACAGGTCGGCGCGAGCCGGATCGACCGCTCGATACAGCTCGATGACCTCCTGCAACGTCTCGACCGAGCCGGGACGGACGACCAGCGATCGCTCCAGCGCCGCGAGCGCCGCCGCTCGCTTGCCCTCGGACGCGAGGACGAGCCCGCGCTGGTGGTACTTGTCCGCGGCGGCGAACGAGGAGTCCGGGATCCGGTCGAGCCACCGCTCGGCGGCGGCCAGGTCCCCGCGCATCCACGCCTCCCCCGCCAGGGCGAGATCCGCATAGGCCGAGTACGTCCCGCGCATCGCCGACGACGTCTCCCAGAACCGCAGCGCCTCCTCGGTGCGGTCCCGCGTGGCGAGGGCGATCGCGTGGGTGTTGTAGTGCGCGGTGAGGTCGCGCGTGCCCGGGACCGGAACGAGCGCGACGGCGAGGAGCGCGAGGCTCAGCCCCGCGAACGCGACGACCGTCCTCCTGCCGTCCGCGCGCCAGGCCCGAACCTGCGCCAGCCCGGCGACCGCGTACGGGATGAGGATCACGAGGAGCGGCGCCCGGATCCGCATGTTCGGGAAGACGAGCACCATCGTAGCGCCGTACACGAGGACCATCGCGAGCAGCACGCCGGACCGGCGGTCGCGCCGCGCGAGGAGCACGAGGCTCGCGAGCCCGAGCGGCATCACGAGCACGAACCCGAACGGCGCGAGGTGGAGCGCAGGGACGAAGGTGCTCATGAACTCGAGCGAGTGATTGTCCGCCTCCTCCCAGGCATTGAGCGACGCGAGGAGCTTGTGGAGGAGCTTACGGCCGAAGGCGACCGGACGCCGCGCGGCCTCTCGCACCACCTCGCGCGTCCAGTAGGACGAGGCCTCGGCGAGGGTGAGCGGGCGGCCTTCGCGCCGGCTCGCCTCGATGGTGAACTCGATGCCCTGGGTGTCGGGGTTCGGGGACGAGAACGGGACCGGGTTGTAGTACGGCGTCGGTCCGTCGAGGGAGTTGCCGCGGTAGAAGTCGAAGCCGCCGAGCGGGGCGGGCGAGGCGGCGCCGGCGCCGCGGTGATTGGCGAGGACGAACGGCGCGGTCGCCACGCCGAAGCCGGCGCACAGGAGCAGCCCTGCCAGCGCGGCGCGCCGGAGCGGTGCGGCGCGGGTTACCTGAGCGAGCCGGACCACGAGCGCCACCGCGACCACGAGGAGCACGACCACCGCGTTCTGCCGCACGTTGGTGAGCACCCCGGCGACGGCGCCGAGCAGGAGCGCGCGCCCCGCGTGATGCCGCTCGAGCTCCTGGAGCGACAGGAGCACGACGAGCGCGAACGAGAGGAGGCCGAGCGGCTCCTTGAGGAGCGTGACGCTGAACAGCACGAACGGCTTGTACAGCGCGCAGACCAGGGCCGCGCCGAGCCCGACCCCGACGCCCCCGATCCACCTCCCGATCGCGAACAGGACGGCGCAGAGCCCCACGCCCAGGAGCACGTTCACGATCCGGAAGTTCAGGGGATCGACACCGAAGACGCGATAGACCCCGGCGACGAGGTACGCCGGCAGCGGGCTCAGGCTATGGATGTAGTGGCGCTCGCCGTGGACGAGGTGGCGCGCCCACGTGTCGTACGTCCGTTCGTCCCAGAGCAGGAAGTCCCAGTAGACGGTGTCGCGCAGGCCGACCAGGACGGCTCCTCGAACCAGCGCTGCGACGAGGAGCACGGCTGCGAGGAGCTTCCCCCAGTGCGCCTCGAGCATCGGCTCCCGCGCGGGGGCGGCGATCGGGGCCGCCGGCTTCGAGGTGGGCTCCAGACGAGGGGAGGACATCGCACCCGCTCCAGGTGGGGTAGTCGAGGATACGACCTGTCGCAGGGGGGCGTCCATGGGAGCGGGCGCTGCCTCCACGGGCGCGCGCTGGCCCGGCCGTCACGCTGCGGTCACAGAACCGGCACAACCGTGCCCCGGGCGCGGCTGGTACTTATGTGACCTCACACGACGAACCGGTTCCCCAGCGCCGCGGGAGTGGTCGATGAAGGTCTCGAGGGAGTCGTTCTACCGCTGCGTCTTCTCCTCCCCGAGCTCGGAGCGCGTCGCGCACGTTCGCGCCTGGGACGCGGGGGAGGCGGTCCAGCTCTTCCGCTCGGAGCTCCGCTCGGACGGCGTCGCGGAGCGGGGCACGATCCGCGTCTTCACCTCGATCGACGGCGAGGCGGAGCGGGCGGCGTACAGGCCGTGAGAGCGGCCGCGACCGCTCACCCTCCGAGAATCGCTCGGGCTCTGCCCTCGCTCCGTCGGCGGGCGAAGCCCGCCTCCTCCGGCTCAGGGTGAGCGGCCATCCGCGAACGCGCGCGCGAACAGCTCGCTCAGCATCCGGGCCGTGAGGCCCCACACCACGCGTGAAGGGTCCGCGTGGAACGACCAGACCCGCCACCGGCCCGTCTCCGGATCGACGTCCTCGAACGGCTCCTGGACCTCGCGGAGGAGCGCGGCGATCTCGGGCGGGAAGCGCGCCGGGTCCCAGAACGCGGCCTGGCGGATCGCCGGGTCGAGCAGGCGCGCGAGCGGCAGCTCGAACGGCTCCTCGACCTCGCCCGCCGCCCCCGTGAACTCCGCCGGCGGCGCCGCGACCGCGCCGACGACCGGCGTCACGACGAACCGCGCGATCGAGACGAGGTCGTCGAGCCGTCCGAGGAGCTCGACCCGCGGCGGTGGGAGCCCCACCTCCTCCTCGGCCTCCCGGAGCGCGCCGGCCTCGGGCGCCTCGCCTTGCACGAGCCCGCCCCCGGGCAGGGAGATCTCGCCCTTGTGGTGCGGCAGCGCCGAGGAGCGGCGCGTGAACAGGATCGTCGGCCCACCCGGACGATCGAGGATCGGGAGGAGCACCGCCGCGCGGCGGAAGGCCGGGACGGTGAGCGGCCGCGGCGCCCGGGCCGCCAGGGCGGCCCGGGCGCGGGCGACGGCCTCGTCGAAGGTGGGCGTCGGGAGCGACACGTCGCGAGTCTATGCGCGGCGGTCGCGAGACCGCTCGCCCTTCGACAGGCTCAGGGCGAGCGGGTGAGGGACTCGACCCGGGGCGTTCGTTGACAACTGCGCCGGAACTCGCGAAAACCGCGGGATGCGCAGCGACCAGATCAAGAAGGGCTTCGAGCGAGCCCCCCACCGCAGCCTGCTCCGCGCCACCGGCCTCACCGACGCCGACTTCGACAAGCCGTTCATCGGCGTCGCGAACAGCCACGTGGACATCATCCCGGGCCACTTCTACCTCGCCGAGTACGGCCGGATCGCGAAGGACGAGATCCGCAAGGCGGGCGGCGTCCCGTTCGAGTTCAACACCATCGGCGTGGACGACGGCGTGGCCATGGGCCACCCGGGCATGCTCTACAGCCTGCCCTCGCGCGAGCTCATCGCCGACTCGATCGAGACGATGATGAACGCGCACTGCCTCGACGCGATGGTGTGCATCCCGAACTGCGACAAGATCGTGCCCGGGATGGTCATGGGCGCGCTGCGCGTGGACGTGCCGACGGTGTTCGTCTCCGGCGGGCCGATGAAGGCGGGCACCGCGAAGGACGGCGCCCCGCTCGACCTCAACTCCGTGTTCGAGGCGGTCGGCCAGCGGGCGGCCGGCACGATCGGCGACGCCGAGCTGCACGACGTCGAGTGCCGCGCCTGCCCCTCGGGCGGCTCCTGCTCGGGCATGTTCACGGCCAACTCGATGAACGTGCTGTGCGAGGCGATGGGGATCGCCCTCCCCGGCAACGGCACCATCCTCGCCCTCACCCCCGAGCGCGAGGCGCTCGTCCGGCGCGCCGCGCGCCGCGCGGTGGAGATCGCGGGGGACGAGCGGTTCCGGATGCGCCGCATCGTGAACACCGACGCGATCCACAACGCGATGGTCGTGGACATGGCCATGGGCGGCTCCACGAACACCGTCCTGCACATGCTCGCCATCGCCCGCGAGGCCGGGGTGGCCTTCGGGCTCCGCGAGATCGAGGCCATCGCCAAGCAGGTCGCGCACATCGCGAAGATCGCCCCCTCGCTCTCGACCGTGCACATCGAGGACGTGCACCGGGCCGGGGGCGTCCCGGCGGTGCTGAAGGAGACCGCCCGCCGCGGCGGCGTCGTCCGCGAGGGCGCGATCACCGTCACGGGCGAGACCGTCGGCGAGCGGATGAAGGACGCGAAGATCGCCGACAAGACGATCATCCACCCGCTCGAGGAGGCGTACTCCCCGGTGGGCGGCCTCGCGGTGCTCTTCGGCAACCTCGCGCCCGAGGGGGCGGTGGTGAAGACCGCCGGCATCCAGCCGTCGATGCGCAAGTTCACCGGCAAGGCGATCTGCTTCGACTCGCAGGACGACGCGATCGCCGGGATCATGGGCGGCAAGGTCCAGGCGGGCCACTTCGTGGTGCTGCGCTACGAGGGGCCGAAGGGCGGCCCCGGCATGCAGGAGATGCTCGGCCCGACGTCGCTCATCATGGGCATGGGCCTCGGCGAGAAGGTCGGCCTCGTCACCGACGGCCGCTTCTCCGGCGCGACCCGCGGGGCCTGCGTCGGCCACGTCTCGCCCGAGGCGGCCGAGGGCGGGCCCATCGGGCTCGTGCAGGACGGCGATCCGATCACGATCGACGTCGAGGCCCGAACGCTCACCGTGGACGTGCCCGACACCGAGCTCGCCCGGCGGCGCGAGACCTTCCGTCCGAAGAAGAAGGACGTGAAGTCCTCCTGGCTCCGCCGGTACGCGCACCTCGTGACAAACGCGGCGAGCGGGGCGGTGCTCAAGACGGACCTGTAGCCGCGTCGCCGCCCGAGCCCGGGTCGATGGTCCGCTCGCCCTGCGCCGTCCAGGGGCGAGCGGGCGTGTTCACGGCCCCGCGCGCTCCCACGCCGCCGCGAAGAACCCGTCGGTCCCATGCCGGTGCGGCCAGGTCCGCACGAAGCCGCCGGGCGTCACGGTCTCGGGCGGCGCCGCGGCGGGGCGGACGCGCCGCCACCCGGGGTGAATCCGCTCGAACGCCTCGGCCACGGCCTCGTCCTCCTCGCGCCGGAAGGTGCACGTCGCGTAGACGAGCCGGCCGCCCGCG
>JAEYOU010000194.1 GCA_023411405.1 Pseudomonadota bacterium
GACCGGCGGCGAGCGCGTCGAGGAGGCCGGCGACCTCGGACCGCGCGTCGACACGCTCCTCCGCCACGGCGGGCGCCGAGACCGGGGTGCCGCCGCGCCGGCGGACGAGCTCCGCGAGCTCGCCGCCCCGCCGCGCCTCGAGGACCGCCACCCGTGCGCCGCCGAGGCCGACGAGGCTCATGCCGCCGCCTTCCGGAGCAGCAGCAGGAGCTCCCCCGCCTCGCTCACCGCCACCGGGTACGTCGCGAGCGGCGGGCAGTCGTTGCCCACCGGCGCGCCGGTGGAGAGCTCCCACTTCCGCGCGTGCAGCGGGCACGTCACGATCCCGCCGCCGAGCAGGCCGTCGGCGAGCGGGCCCTGCCGGTGCGGGCAGTCGGCCTGCGTGGCGAACACGCCGCCGTCGCGCGTGCGGAAGACCGCGACGCGATGCGCTCCCACCGTGAACACCCGCCCCTCGCCGGGCGGGATCCGCTCGGCGGGGCCGAGGTTGACCGCGTCGGCCTGCCAGGCACTCGTCGTCATGTCCCCTCCAGCGCCGCGGCCACCTCCGCCGCGGGGACGCGCAGCGCGTCGGGGTCGCGGGGGAGCACCGGGAGCTCGGCGCGGAACTGGCTCGGGTGGATCGGATCGAAGGCCTCGCGCCAGGGATCGACCTGGGCCGCCACGGCCGCCTCGACCGCCGCGTCGAGCCGGGCCGCCTGGCCCTGCTCGTCGCGGACCACCACCGCGCGGACCCGCTCGATCCCGACCCGCTCCACGAAGTCGTAGGTCCGCTCGAGGTACTTCGCGTTCTCCCGGTAGTACTGCATGAACCTCCCCATGAGCCGCAGCACCTCCTCGTGGCTCTCCACGGTGCACAGCAGATCGCCCTTGCGCACGCGCGAGCCCGCGCCGCCGCCGACGTAGAGCTCCCAGCGCCCGCCCTCGATCGCGACCGCGCCCACGTCCTTGGTGGTCGCCTCGGAGCAGTTCCGCGGGCAGCCGGCCGTCGCGAGCTTCATCTTGTGCGGCGACTCGAGCCCCTGGTACCGGCGCTCGATCGCGATCCCGAGCCCGGTCGAGTCGCCCACGCCGTAGCGGCAGAACTCGGTCCCGACGCAGGTCTTGCAGGTCCGGAAGGACTTCGCGTACGCGTGGCCCGAGGGCTCGCCGAGCTCGCGCCAGACCTCGGGCAGCTTCTCCCGCGGGATGCCGAGCAGGTCGATCCGCTGCCCGCCCGTGAGCTTCACCATCGGCACCTGGTGCCGCTCCGCCACGTCGGCGATCCGCCGGAGCTGCGCCGGCGAGGTGACGCCGCCGAAGATGCGCGGGACCACGCTGAACGTCCCGTCCTTCTGGATGTTCGCGTGCACGCGGTCGTTCACGAACCGCGCGTCCCGCTCGTCCACGTACTCGCCCCCCCAGATCACCTTGAGCAGCGACGCGAGGCCGGGCTTGCTCGGCCCGTGCTCCTTCCCGCCGGCGAGCGCCTGGAACACGGCCGACACGCTGCGGAGGCCGAGCTCCTTCACCGCCCGCACCAGCTCGGGCTTCGCGAGCGGGACGCCGGGCACGTACCAGTGGACCGACGGATCCTCCGGGGCCGCCCCGGCGCCCGCCGCCTCGACCAGCGCGCCCACGTCGCGCTTGCAGGAGCCGCACCCCGTCCCCGCGCGCGTCCCCTCGCACACCGCCGCGAGCGTCCGCCGCCCGGCGCGGACCGCCGCGAGGATCTGCCCCTTCGACACGCCGTTGCAGTTACAGATCTGCGCCTCGTCCGGGAGGTCGAGCACGCTCTTCGGGGCGGCCGCCCCGTCGCCGCCCGGGAAGAGCAGGCGGGAGGGGTCGGGGGGCAGGTCCGCCTCGCGGTCGAACGTGCGGAGGAGCTCGGGCGCGGCGGCCGCCTCGCCGAGCAGGATCGCCCCCTGCAGGCGGCCCGCGCGGAGCACGAGCTTCTTGTAGACGCCCCGCGCGGCGTCCACGTACAGAACCTCCTCGTCGTCGGCGCCCGGATCCTTCGCGCCCATCACCGCGAGGTCGATGCCCATCACCTTGAGCTTGGTCGCCACCTTCGAGCCGGCGTAGGCGGCGCGCGGCGCGCGGCCGGAGAGCCGGTCGGCGAGGACCTGCGCCTGCTCCCAGAGCGGCGCGACCAGGCCGTACGTCTTCCCGCGGTGCTGCGCGCACTCGCCGAGCGCATGCTCGCGCTCCCGCCCGGAGCAGCGGAGGTCGTCGCCGACCACGATGCCCCGCTCGACGAGCAGCCCGGCCTCGCGCGCCAGCGCCACGTTGGGCCGGATGCCGGCGGAGATCACCACCATGTCCGCGTCCAGGGTCGAGCCGTCCTCGAACCGCAGCCCGGTCACCCGGCCGTCGCCGAGCACCGCCTTCGTGCTCTTCCCCAGGTGCACGCGCAGGCCCATCTTCTCCAGCCCGCGCTGGAGGATCCGCGCCCCCGGCGGATCGAGCTGCAGCTCCATGAGGTGGGTCGCCAGGTGGACGACGTGCACCTCCAGCCCCTGCACGAGCAGGCCGCGCGCCGCCTCCAGCCCCAGGAGCCCACCGCCGATCACCGCCGCGACCCGCGCGCGCGCCGCGTGCGCGGTGATGGCCCGGCAGTCCTCGAGCGTGCGGAACACGAAGACGCCGTCGCGCAGGGCGCCGGTCGCCTCGCGGGCGCCGTCGAGCGGCGGCACGAACGGCGAGGACCCGGTCGCGACCACGAGCGCGTCGTACGGCTCCGCGACGCCGGCCGCCCCGTGCACCACCCGCGCGTCGAGGTCGAGCCGCTCCGCGCGGACGCCGGCGTGCAGCCGGACGCCGTGCTCCTGGTACCAGCCGAGCGGGTTGAGGACGATGTCGTCCGCGGCGTTCTTCCCGGCGAGCACCCCCGAGAGCAGGATCCGGTTGTAGTTCCCGTGCGGCTCGTCGCCGAACATGGTCACCGACCAGCGGTCGCCGCCGCCGCGCGCCAGGAGATCCTCGACGAACCGCGCCCCCGCCATCCCGTTGCCCACGACGACCAGCCGCTCCTTCATCCGTCCTCCTCGCGCAGCTCGCGCACGATGCGCGCCGCGCAGACCTTGAACTCCGGCATCCGGCTCACCGGATCGAGCGCGGGGTTGGTGAGCCGGTTGGCCGAGCCCTCCCCGCCCCAGTGGAACGGCGCGAACGCCGTGTCGTCCCGCATCCCGCCGTGCACCTCGACGACGAAGCGCGCCCGGCCGCGGCGCGTCTCGAGCACCGCCACGTCGCCGGCGGCGAGGCCGTGGCGCCGCGCGGTCGCGGGCGAGAGCTGGAC
>JAEYOU010000202.1 GCA_023411405.1 Pseudomonadota bacterium
GCATCTGCCGGCACGACTACCTCAGTCCGCTGATGACGCCTGCTCCTTGGTATTTCATCGACTTCGGCGTTGTGCATGGAGTGACCGGCCTGTTCGCGTGGCCGACGGCGAAGTTCCCGTATCCGCCGGCGAGAAGATCGGATCACGGCGAGATTCTGGACATGGGCGTTCCCATGGAAGCCCGGGGTACCGACGCCTCGCTGATGGTGCCGCACTTCCCGGTGCCGCCGAACTTCAACTGGCTGCTGCTGCTGATCATCCTGTTCGGGTCTTCCAAGATCATCATGGGAAGCAACAAGACCCGGATCTGGTGCAAGGGGCTATCGGGGCTCACGGGTGAGACAGAACAGGCGGTAGGCTGCTGCATGATCCCGTACGTTCCATTGAGCCTGAATCTTCAGTGCTGGGATTTCCAGACCAAGAAACTCGGCAGCGTCGGCGCGCCGATGCTGACCGATGTGGTGGTCGCGCCGAACACCGTTCAGGTCGGAATCAACTTCTCGGACTATCTGGCCGCGATGATGGACTGGGCGATTGATATTGTCCTGGCCGTGGTCATGGCCGCAGCAACGACAGGCGGCTCGAAGGCCTGGGACAAGCATTCGGCTGCAAAGGTGACCAAGGCGGGAGACAAAGCGGCGGCGAAGGCGTTGAAGGAGGGGGCGGACGAAGCGGCTGTGAAGGCGGCCCGCGAAGCTGCGGAAAAGGCGGCTGCGAAGCGGGGCACCTTATCGACGCTCTATCACAAGATTGCCGATACGCGATATGGCAAGAAGTTTCTCATCGGCCTTGGACTGAAGCTTCCATACAAGCTGCTGGTGAAGAACACCGAGTGGTATCGCGAGGGTGTTCAACACCCGATCGAACGGAAACTGCCGGACCTCTGACATGGACGACGCCACTTTCGATCGCCTGACGGATGAGAAGAAGCTCGAGTGCCTGCTCGGCTACGCCGCTACGCTGTTCGGCCAAGAGCGTGTGCGTATGCTCTATGACCGCCTCGCTCCAGTGGTCCGCGATTGCAGCGGACACGGAATCGACTACGACGATCCGCGCGAAAACTACTGGGGCGGCGTCTGGCAGATCTACCGCGCGGAGTAGAACGGCCGCCTACGACGCCGATGCAGCGGCGGCCCGCCCGGCAGCCGGGACGGACCACTGTCCCTGCATGAGCAGCACGTTCTGAATGTCCAGCGCTTCGCGCGTCGCCGGAACGGCCGCGCCGATGCTCCTGTCGGCCCAGTTCGCATCCGACCAGCCGAGAGTCCTGAACGCAGCAGAATTCGACCCCACAAATCTGCCTTCCGCATCAAACATCAACGTGGATAACGTGCACGATTCCAGAAGAACGTGCAGCGCTTCCAGGCTCTCCGGAGACCCGGTCGAGCGTAGCAGTGTCGCGGTGATTGTTCGGAATCCCGAGTCACAGGCTGGAATGCGCGGCGGCTCGCCTGCAAACAAACGAGCGGCAACGTCGTTCCACGCGAGGGCCGTACCATCGCGGCCATAAGAGACGACCGGGAGGCGCGAGCCGTCCGCAGAGGTCGCCGGCAGGGCGGCATGAGCAGATGACGCGGCGACGAAGGCCGGGTGTACACCAGTGCCGGTCCTTTGCGCGACACGCACCAGCAAGCTGAAAAAGAGCGCGAGAAACACTCCGATGACCAGGAGCGCTCCCCCGACAGGCGAGCGCGACTGGACAACCAGCGCCTCGGTGGGAGCGATTTTCAACGTCCACGTGCCTCCCCCTACGGCCAGGTCCGTCGTCCGGGTCAGGCGGGCGGATTGGTTGGCGGATCCTTGCGTGAAAAGCGATTCCTTGCCGTCGTAAACGGCGATCGAGTACTGCGGAGAAGGATTGGACGAGAGCAGGCTCTGAAACAGCAGCTGGTATCGAAAGACGCCCGCGACATAACCAGCCAGTTCGTCGCGCACGAAAACCGGAACCACAATGATCGTCCCTTTTCCGCCCGTGACCAGATCGATGGGCCGGGCGGCCGCGATGGCTCGATTCCGCCGGGCCGTGTCGAATGCGGCGCGCCGCCGCGCCTCGAAAGCCGCATTCCCGTCCGGCGTCGAGTCACCGGCGCCGGGCGGCGCGGTCCACACCAGACGGCCCGCAGCATCGACCCACTCGATAGCCTGATAACCGCCGCGGATCATGATCATCTGCACGTCCGTGTCCCATTCCTCCTTCTTCATTTCCGGAGTGACGGCGCGCTGCCGGGCCAAACGGATGAGCGGCTGGATACGATTCTCGATGCCGGTGGAAACGAACTGCGTGAGGCCCTCGGCTTCGAACGTGGCTTGATGGGAGAAGTCCGAGTCCTGATCTGCGATGATTGCCCCGTAGAGGCAGAAGGCGGTCGCCAGCGTGGCCGCACCAACCAGCACCGGCAGCCAGGCAGGAGTGCCGGTGGTCGTCGCCAGGGTATCTCGCCAGGCGAAGCGAATCAGAGCGGCGCCAACCGCGGCGATCGCGATTGCCGCATGGACTCCGAGTTGAGAGAACGCACCCGCTGTGAACGCGCTGCTCACACCCGCGAGATACGCGATGATCGCCACGACACCCACGGAACTCAGTACCGACCCGGCGGCGCCCACAACTGCGAGGCGCGAGTGCAGGCGAACGACGCCCGACATGAGGATCAAAGCGGCAGAGCCGATCATGAGCAGACATCCGGCCAGCGTCCCCGCGAATGGAAGCGTGGCGTTCGCAACTCCTGCCGGTTCCAGGCCGGTAATGCCGGCCCCTGCGGCCGAAGCGACGAGGTCCGCCACAGCGGCGATCCCGCCGATTGCCGCAGCGGAGGCGCAACTTCTTCTATAGCCGGCAGCCAGGAAAAGAACGGCGGCGCCGCAGCACAGTATCC
>JAEYOU010000225.1 GCA_023411405.1 Pseudomonadota bacterium
GTTCGCGCTCGCGTTCGCCGATCCGCCGTACGCCGACGGGCCCGACGCCGTCCTCGCGGGCCTCGCCGAGCTGCTCGCGCCCGGCGGCCGCGCGGTGCTGGAGCACGACGCGCGCCGCCCGCCGCCCGAACGGGCGGGGGCCCTGGCGCTCCTGGATCGCCGCGTCTACGGGAGCACGGGGATCTCGATCTACCGCCGCGAGTGAGCCATATTCCGCCCATGGCCAACCGCGCCGCCATCTACCCCGGCTCCTTCGACCCGCTCACCAACGGTCACCTCGCGATCATCCAGCGCGGGCTGCAGGTCTTCGATCGCCTGGTCGTCGCGGTGGCCACGAACCCGGAGAAGACGCCGCTGTTCACGCCCGACGAGCGCAAGGCGCTCATCGCCGGGGCCGTGGGGAACGATCCGCGCGTCGAGGTGGACGCGTTCGACGGCCTGCTCGTGGAGTATGCGCGCTCGAAGGGGATCCACACCGTCCTCCGGGGGCTCCGGGCCGCCAGCGACTTCGAGTACGAGTTCCAGCTCGCCAACATGAACCGGAAGCTCGATCCCGCGTTCGAGTCGGTGTTCGTGATGACGGGCGAGGACTACTTCTTCGTCTCCGCGAGGCTCGTCCGCGAGGTGGCGAAGCTCGGCGGCGACGTGTCGTCCCTCGTGCCGGCCAACGTGCTCGAGGGACTCCGCCGCAAGCTCGGCGGGCGATAGGACGGACCGCCGGGGGCCCCGCCGGGGGCCGGCCTCGCGCGAAGTTCGCCGCGCGAGCGCCGCGGGCCTTCTGGTATCCTGGCGGGCCGACTTCCCACCGCAGTGTGGAGCCCCACCGAGGAGCCCGACCATGAAGTTCGCGACCCGCCTGGACGCCGTGAAGCCTTCCCCCACGCTCGCCGTGACCGCCAAGGCCAACGAGATGAAGGCCAAGGGCGTCGACGTCGTCGGGTTCGGGGCGGGCGAGCCGGACTTCGACACGCCGGTCGTCATCAAGGACGCCGCCAAGAAGGCGCTCGACCAGGGGTTCACGAAGTACACGCCCACGGCCGGCATCCAGCCGCTCCGCGAGGCGATCGCGGCGCGGGTCGCCAAGGACCACGGGATCACCTACGCGCCGAACCAGGTGCTCGTCTCCTGCGGCGGCAAGCACGCGCTGTTCAACCTGTTCCAGGCGCTCGTGAACGCCGGCGACGAGGTCGTCATCTTCACGCCGTACTGGGTCTCCTACGCCGACATGGTCCGCGTCGCCGGCGGCGTGCCCGTGCTCGTCGAGACCACGATGGACACCGGGTTCGACCCGAGCCCGGAGCAGATCCAGAAGGCGTTCACCGCCAGGACCAAGGCGGTCATCGTGAACAGCCCGTCCAACCCCACGGGCGCGATGCTCTCGCGCCGCACGCTCGAGACCGTCATCGCGTGCGCCAAGGGCAAGGACATCCTCATCGTCACCGACGACATCTACGACCGCCTCGTCTACCGCGGGAAGTTCGAGAACGTGCTCGACCTCGACCCGTCGCTCGCCGGCCAGGTGGCGCTCGTGAACGGCGCCTCGAAGACCTACGCGATGACGGGGTGGCGCATCGGCTGGACCTGCGGCCCGCAGCCGCTCATCGCGGCGATGCAGAAGCTCCAGGACAACTCGACCTCGAACCCCACCTCGATCGCGCAGAAGGCGGCGCTCGCGGCGCTGACCACGCCCGGCCTCGACGAGGAGATCGAGAAGATGCGCCAGACCTTCGACGGGCGGCGGAAGCACATGGTCGCCCGCCTCAACGCGATCCCCGGGATCCGCTGCTTCGATCCGAGCGGCGCGTTCTACGCCTTCCCCGACGTCTCGGCGCTCCTGTCGAAGAAGGCCCCGGGCGCCTCCGAGCCGCTCGGCACCGACCTCCGCTTCGTCGAGCTGCTGCTCGAGAAGCACCTCGTCGCCGCCGTTCCGGGCTCGGCGTTCGGCGCGCCGGGCTACATCCGCTGCTCGTTCGCCACGTCGATGGAGGCGATCGACAAGGGCTGCGATCGCATCGCGGAGATGGTCAAGAGCCTGGCCTGAGAATCGCCCGGTATCGGGCGTACGATCACCTACACGCAGACTCCGCGCGCAGGCGCCGGTCTGCGTGTCCCACTCTCCGGCGAAGCGCTTCCATGGCGCCGACCGGGTAGACTTGGCCCTCCAAGGCAAGTCACCTGAGGGCGGCGCAATGGAATCTCGCCAGGGCAAGAAGGCGCAGCGGCCGGAGCGCGACGAACCGAAGGGTCCGGAGCGACGGCGCGCCCGGCGCTACGCGGTGATGGTCCGCGTGGACTACACGGTCAACGGTCGCGGGACGTTCAGCTTCTCGTCCAACCTCAACACGAACGGCGTCGCGCTCCGCGGCGCGACCCGCCTCACCGTCGGCCAGAAGCTGCCGATCCAGCTCCGGCTCGGCGCCGACCGCGAACCGGTGAGCGTGCAGGCCGTGGTCCGCCACCTCAAGGACGGCGCCGCGGGGCTCGAGTTCCTCCCGAGCCAGGACAAGGCCGTCGCCGCGATCCGCAAGTTCCTCGACGAGGAGGTCGTGGGGAAGCTGGAGGCCACGCTGGTGCGGTCGGTGGCGAGCGCGGCGCAGGTCGAGACCCTCGCCGGCTACTACCTCGAGACGGGTCGCACGCAGGAGGCCCTCGAGCTGTTCCAGCGCGCGATCCAGACGTACCCGACGGCGGCGCCGATCCACGAAGGGCTCGGCAAGCTGCTCCTCGCGCGGGCCCAGGAGAACCCCGGCACCGCCGCGATCATCGAGCTGGAGGCCCACCTCGCGCGCGCGCCGAAGTCGGCCGCGGGCAGCCCGGGGATGCTCGAGCTGCGCAAGGGCGCGGTCGAGCTCCGGAAGGACCTCGAGCGGCGCGAGAAGGAGCACGCGCACAGGGAGGCCGAGCAGCGCAGGCGGGAGGAGAAGGAGCGGACCGAGAAGCTCAAGGCCGCCCTGGAGAAGGAGGCCGAGGCGCAGGTCGCGAAGGGGGTCACCGCGGCGCGCAAGGAGCTCGAGGCGGAGCTCGAGACCAGGTTCAAGGCGGCCGAGAAGGCGCACGCCGAGGAGAAGAAGGCGCTCCGGGCGGAGCGCGCCGCGCTGGAGGCCGAGCTGGGCGCGAAGCTGGAGGAGGCGAAGAAGGCCCACGCCGAGGAGCGGAAGGCGCTCAAGGCCGAGCGCGTGGACCTCGAGGCCGAGTGGACGGCGAAGCTCGAGGAGGCGAGGAAGGCCCACGCCGAGGAGAAGAAGGCGCTCCGGGCCGAGCGCGCCGAGCTCGAGGCGCAGGTCGCGGCGGCGAAGGAGCAGGAGGCGAAGGTCGCCAAGCAGGCGCAGCGGCTCGATCAGCGGGCGGAGAAGCTCGAGGAGGAGCGGCAGGCGCTGCTCGCCGAGGTCGAGGCGAAGAAGGCGGACGCCGCCGAGGCGGCGAAGGCGGCCCGCGAGAAGGAGAAGGAGCTCGCCGCGAAGCTCGCGGGCATCGCCGAGGAGGAGCGCGCGGCCGCGGAGCGCGTCAAGGCGAAGCAGAAGGAGGTCGCCGCCGAGGAGCGGGAGCTCGCGCGCAAGCGGGCCGAGCTCGGCGAGGCGGAGAAGCTCACCGCGCGCCTGGAGAAGGCGAGCGCGGAGCTGACGCAGCTCCGGAAGGAGGCGCGGGAGGCGGCGGCGGAGCGCGAGCAGCGCGAGGCCGAGGCCCGCAAGGGGCAGAAGGCGCTCGACGAAGCGGCGCGGCGGCTGGAGGAGGCGCGGCAGGCCCGCGCCGAGCTGGAC
>JAEYOU010000253.1 GCA_023411405.1 Pseudomonadota bacterium
GCGCGGCAGGCCGCGACCGCCACCGTGCCGGGCGGCGGCGCCGAGACGTCGGTCAGCCTGCGGTGGTGATCGGCGGCGATCCGCTCGGCGTACCCCTTCACCGACTCCTCGGCCCAGCGTTCCGCGCGCTCGAGCTCGACCCCCGCGTCCACCAGCAGCCGGGCCGCCGCGTCGAGCATCCGCGGGGTTCCGGCTGCGCGCCAGCGCCACCCGCTCGAGCGCCTCCCCCGCCTCGGCCGGCCTCCCCAACGCCACCAGGGCGCGCCCCGCTGCGAGGGGAGCGTCGGTGCCCTTGCGATCGAGCTCGGCCGCGCGCTCCAGGAGCGGGAGCGCCTCCGCCGGACGCTGCCGGCGGAGGAGGAGCCGTCCTAGGTTGTACGCCGGCAGCGGCAACCCGGGCGCGACCGCCACCTGCTTGCGGTAGGCCGCCTCGGCCTCGTCGAGCTTCCCCTGCCGCTCCAGCATCAGGCCCAGGTTCCGCCACGCGTGCAGGTCGGCCGCGTCGAGCGCGATCGCCTTGCGGAAGGCGACGGCCGCCGCCTCGTTCCGGCCCAGCCGCTCCAGGGCGCGCCCTCGATCGTTCCAGCTCGCCGCCCGATCGGGCTCGAGCGCCACGAAGGCGTCCGCCAGACGGAGCGCGGCCTCGTCGTGGCCGTCCTCGATGGCCTCCGCGGCGTCCTCGCGGAGGCTCTGGGCCCGCTCCGTGACCGTGCCGCAGCGCCGCTCCGCCCAGCCAAGCTGCTTCGCCCATGGCTCCAAGGTAGCGCCGGAGAGCGTGCGGGCCACGGCCACCTCCTTGGTCACCCGCCAGAACTCGTCCGTGGAACGGAGGGCGTAGACCTCGACCCGCGGGGCGACCGCCGCCAGGGACGGCCTGGCCTGGTCGAACAGGGCGCGCTGCAGCTCGAGCTGCTCGATGATCCGGTGGGCGCTTTCGGAGGACACGTTGGTCCGGAGCACGAAGTGGCTGGAGACGAGCTCGCGCCAGGGCTCGTCCTCGTGCGCCCGCGGCATGAGCTTCCCGGTCCCCGCGCAGCCCGCCACCGCCCAGAGGGCCAGCACGCCCCGCCCCATCGCCCCTGCTCGCTTCCAAGACATCCAAGAACTCTATCGCATCGGGATCGTGCCATTGCTGCGCGCGGCGCCGCACTCGCCCGCCGAGCCGAGGTTCCCCCGTTCGCTGTCCAGCGTCCCCAATGCCGTGCGCGTCGTAGCGGGTGCCGCCCCCGCCTCGGCCGGGACCGCCGCCTCGATGCGCCAAAGCTCCTCGGCGCCGAGGCGGAGCTCGAGCGCGCCCAGCGCGTTCGCGAGCTGCGCTCGTGTGCGCGCGCCACGAGCGGCAGGATGTCGTCGCCGCGCGAGAGCGCCCAGGCGATGGCCAGCTGCGAGGGCGTCGCGCCGCGCCGGCGGCGAGGGCCCGGAGCCCCTCGACCGTAAACGGTGTCGGCGATCCCCAGCTCGCGACAGGTGGGCAGGACGCCGGCCGCGATGCTCCTGCTCAGCGAGTACTCGACCTGCAGCTGGGCGATGGGAGCGAGCCAGCTGCACGTCGGCGGAGATCCGAGCGCCTAGGCTGGGGCCAATGCAGCTGCCCAGCCTTGAACCCCCAGGTCGGCTCCTCGCACGTGAGAAGCGAATCCAGGTGCTCTACGACATCCGGTTCAGCTGGCCATGTGGAAGCCCGTTCCGACGCGCCGCGGAGCAGGAGGACGGCGGCACGCCACGCAATGCCACCGCCCGACGCCGGGGGCCATGGGCGCGCCTTCGCCAGCGGCGAGCAGGGCCCCGGGGGAGGAGGCGAGGAGGGGACGCCAGCTCCTCCTCGGGGAGGCGGGAGCGACGCCGCCGCACGGCGAGCGGGGAGGGCGTCCTCGAGCGAGTTCGAGGACCGCTGCGCCGCTCTCACGAGCATCCTGGCCGCGCGGCCGCGACCCATAAGCGGTAGCTCGCTTAGCTGCCCCTGGCCCCGCCCGCCACACGCAAACCCACTAACGGCCGTCATCCGCCTCGGATACCAGGGAGGATTCCCCCGACGCCGAGGACTTGCAGCTGCACGAATTCGGAGATATTCATGCAGACAGCAAGAGTGACGGGTGGCGCGAGAAACGGTACTCCCGTCACCATGCGCAGGTGTCAGGCGCAGCTCGCCTGGAGGAGAGAGTGCATGCGCCGCGGTCACAAGACCGAGACCGTCCCCACCAACGACAGCGCGATCGTCACGAAGGCGCTGCTCCGCGCGGCCGAAGCGCTGGGGCTCACGGACGCAGAGCTTGGCTCCGTGGTCGGCGTGCATGCTTCGACGGTGTCGCGCATGCGGACGAGGGGCGCGACCGTCGACTTGGGGCGCAAGGAAGGCGAAGCCGCGCTCGCGTTCATCCGCTTCTACCGGAGCCTCAGTGCTCTACTCGTAGACAAGACGAGCTGTGGTGCGTGGTTCAGAGCGAACAACCGCGGCGTGCGCGGGGTGCCCGCTGAGCGGGTTCGAACCTTCGAGGGCCTGATCGATGTCGGCAGGTACGTGGACGCGATGCGGGGGAAGGTCTAGCGCCAGACCGTACGAAGGCAAGCCCTGGCGTGCAGTCGAAAGCCAGCACCACATCACGACACGCCCCTTGGTCGACAGCGACGAGGAGCATCGACGCCTCGAGGCGCTGCTCGATGGCGGCAAGCCTCCGATGCCGCCCGACGTGCCAGAAGACCTGAACTTTCTGCTGGCGACGCCGTTCCGGTACCACCCCCTCCAGTACGGCTCGCGGTTCGGCACGCGCACCGAAGGCGGCATCTGGTACGGCGCCGACAGCCGCGAGACGTGCCTCGCGGAAGTGGCCTACTACCTTCTCGTGTTCCTCGAGGACTCCGACGCCGACCTCCTGCCGCGGACCCGGAACTACTCCCTCTTCCAGGCCGCCGTTCGCACGAAACTCTGTGTCGACGTCGGCGAGGTTGCTTCCGCGAAGGATCGCGCGCTCATCTGCTCGCCAACGACCTACGAGGTGAGCCAGGAACTCGGAACGCAGATGAGAGCTGATGGCATCGAGGTCGTCCGGTACCCATCCGCGCGGGATCCATCGCACGGCATGAACGTGGGCGTCTTCAGCTGGAAGGCCTTCGCCGCCAAGGACCCGATCAGCTCCGCGTACGAGACCTGGCTGTGCTCGGTGTCGCGAACGAAGGACGTCCTCTTCACGCACGACCGCGTCACCACGCCCGAGCGCCGCTCGTTCCCACACGGCGTCTTCCTGGTCGGCGGCAAACTGCCGATCCCAGCTGCCTAGATCGAGCGTGGCAAGGCGGAACGAGCGAGACGTCATCGGCGGGGATACGCGAGAGCGCGAAGCGCCGCGAGCTCCTCTGAACCGAGGCCCGGGTGGTGGAGCTCCCCGAGAGGACGTCAGGCGTTCTCGGCGGGTTCGGGCGCGGCGAGGGCGGCGATGTGGGCGTGGCTCCGCCGGGCGTTCTCGAGCCACCCGCGCCGCCTCCACCGCCAGTACATCATCCCCGCTCGCAGCCACTCGTCGGCGGCCATCGCGATCCAGACGCCCGTCAGGCCGAGCGAGGTGTGGAAGGCGAGGAACCACGAGAGCGGCACCCAGAGGAGCCACATCGAGCACGCTCCCATGAGCACCGGGTAGAGCGCGTCGCCCGTCGCCCGGAGCGAGTTGATGACCACGACGTTGAAGACGCGCCCGGGCTCGATCACCAGCTCGACGAGGAGCAGCGTGGCGCAGCCCTGGAGGACGGCCTGATCCTGGGTGAAGATCCGGAACACCTGGTCGCGCGCCAGGAAGAGCGCGACCGTGGTCGCGCCCACGACGAGCAGGCCGGTCCGCAGGCTCCGGAGCAGCCGGTGGTAGGCCTCGTCGAACGCGCCCGCGCCGACGAGGTGGCCCACCAGGATCTCGGTCCCGAGGCCGACCGCGATCGCGAACGAGACCACCGACAGCATCACCACCTGGCGCGTGTAGTTGAACACCACGAACGCGGTGGGGCCGAGCCGGGCGACGAAGCCGGTCACGACCATCAGCGCGCCCCAGTACGAGGCGTTCTCGCCGGCCGCGGGGAGGCCGATGCGGAGGATCCGCCACACCTGCCGTGGCGGGAACGCGAGGTAGTCGCGCCACTTCAGCCAGATCCCGGTCCGCCGGGCCACGAGGAGGCGCAGGATCACGAACCCGACGACGCGCGCGACGACCCCGGAGATCGCCACCCCCGCGACGGCCCGGAGGCCCTGCTCCGCCAGGTGCTCGCGCCCGATGAGGCCGAAGAGGACGGCCGCGTTCCCCGCCACGCTGATCACGTTCACGGCGCCCGAGACCACCATCGAGTCTCGGGTCCGTCCGTGCGCCCGGAGCACCGCCATCATCGCCAGGTTCTGGGCGTCGAGGAACAGGGTGGCGCCCAGGATCGTCAGGTACGTCCGGGCGTACGGGAACATCGGCGCCGGCACGCCCTGGAGCTGGAGGATGTACGGCGCGAGGCTCGCGACGACGGCGCTGATGGCGAGCCCGATCCAGGTGTTCACGCCCATCGCGGTGGCGGAGATCCGGGCGGCGCCCGCCCGATCGCCGGCCCCGAGGTGATGCGTGATCACCACGCTCGCGCCGATGGCAACGAAGTTGAAGATGATGATCGTGAGGATCACCACCTGGAACGCGCCCGTGCCGACGGCCGCGGCGGCGGAGTCGGAGACGCCGCCGAGCATCCACTGATCCACGCTGAAGATCAGCATCCGCAGGAAGTGCTCGACGAAGAGCGGCCAGGTCACGCCGAGCAGCGTGAGGCGCCTGGTGACGGGGGCGTCCATGTCAGCCCACCGCCAGCTCGGAGAGGGTCTCCTCGGCGTGCGCGCGACTCCGCTGCGCGTGCACGAGCCACCGCCGCCGCTTCCACCGGCGGTACATCACGACCCCCCGGAACCACTCGTCGACCGTCATCGCGATCCAGACGCCGGGGAGCCCCCAGCCGAGCTTCAGGCCGAGGAGCCAGGCGAGCGGGACCCAGACGCCCCACATCGACGCGATGCCCACGTACAGCGGGAACCGCGAGTCGCCGGTGGCGCGCAGCGAGCTGATGACCACGATGTTGAAGACGCGGCCGGGCTCGAGGACGAGCGCCATGCGCAGGAGCACGGCCGCCATCCAGACGACGCCCTGGTCCTCGGTGAAGAGGGTCCGGACGATCCCGGGGGCGAAGGCCGCGATCGGCACGATGGCGACGCAGACGAGGACGAAGCCGGTCCGGACCGACCGGAGCAGCTCGTGGTAGGCGTCGTCGAACCGCCCCGCGCCCACGTGGTGGCCCACCAGGATCTCGGTGCCGAGCCCCACCGCGATGCCGAAGAGGATCACCCAGAGCGAGACCTGCATCGTGTACGCCTGGGCGGCGATGTGATCCGCGCCCATCCGCGAGACGAAGGTGGAGACCACCATGAAGGCGACCCACCAGCAGAGGTTCTCGCCGGCGGCGGGCAGCCCGATGTGCAGGATGCGCCGCACCTCGCGCACGGGGAAGACGACGTAGTCCCGGAACCGCATGCGCACGCTGGTGCGGCGCCGGACCAGGATCCAGTTCGCGACGAAGGCGACGAGCCGGCTCGCGACGCCGGAGAGCGCCACGCCGGTCACGCCGAGCTTCGGGAACCCGAACAGCCCGAAGAGCAGGAGGCAGTTCCCCGCGGCGTTGAGGACGTTCTGTGCGAGCGTGACCCACATCGGGTCCTTGGTGTGGCCGTGCGCCCGCAGCACCGCGCCCATCGCGATGTTCTGCGCCTCGAGGAAGAGCGTCCCGCCCATGAGCGGCAGGAACTGCATCGCGATGGGGACGAGGTCGGCGGGGAGCTGGAGCAGCCGGAGGAACGGCTCCGAGAACGCGAAGATGAGGAGGCTCACCACGAGCCCGATCCACGTGTTCACCGCGATGCCCGCCGCGGCGATCCGGTCGGCCCGGGCGCGGTCCTTCGCCCCGAGGTGGTGGGTGATGACGATGCTCGCGCCGATGCCGACGAAGTTGAAGACGTTGATGAAGAAGAAGAGGACCTGCCCGCCGCGGTCCACCGCCGCCACCGCCGCGTTCGAGACGTGGGCGACCATGAAGGTGTCCACCGTCCCGACGAGGATGTGCAGCCCCTGCTCCACGAAGATGGGCCAGGCCAGGGTGAAGAGCGTGAGCTTGCGAGCGCCGGCGGTCATGTGCGTCGAGGGGGGCCGAAACGCGCTCGCTCCGCAGCCTGGTGGCGTGCGGAGCGGGGGAGGTTCGACTGGTCTTGGGATCGGCGCGCCGGCCCTGGTGGTGGGCACCCGAGGTGCAGGAACATGCCACGGCGCGGTGCGGCGGACAAGCGGCACGCCGACGCGGACCCGGGGGCTGCGGCGAAAACGAGGAGGCCGCCGCCCGAGGGGGCGGCGGCCCTGGACCCCGCGAGCGGGGGAGCGCCTAGAGCACGACCTTCGGGAGCCGCGAGAGGGCCTCCTGCACCAGCTCGCCCGGGTAGGCGTAGTCCTCGAGCGCCCCGGCGAAGTAGGCGTCGTACGCCGCCATGTCCACGTGACCGTGGCCGGAGAGGTTGAAGAGGATGACGCGCTCCTTCCCCTCCTCCTTGGCCTTCAGCGCCTCGTCGATCGCCGCGCGGATCGCGTGCGACGACTCGGGCGCGGGGATGATCGCCTCGGTCTGGGCGAACTGGACGGCGGCCTCGAAGCACCCGACCTGCCCGACCGCCCGGGCCTCGACGACGCCGGCGTGGACGAGCTGCGACACCAGCGGCGAGGCGCCGTGGTACCGCAGGCCGCCGGCGTGGATCCCGGGCGGCATGAAGTCGTGACCGAGGGTGTACATCTTGGCGATGGGCCCGAGCTTCGTCGTGTCACCGTAGTCGAACTCGTACACGCCCTTGGTCAGCGTCGGGCAGGAGCTCGGCTCGACGGCGAGGGCCCGCAGCTGCTTCCCCGCCAGCTTCTCGGCGACGAACGGGAAGGAGATGCCGGCGAAGTTGGACCCGCCGCCGTGGCAGCCGATCACCACGTCCGGCAGCCCCTCGCCGGCGAGCTTGAGCTGCTCCTTGGCCTCGAGGCCGATCACCGTCTGGTGCATGCAGACGTGGTTGAGCACCGAGCCGAGCGAGTACTTGGTGTCCTCGTGCGTGGCGGCGTCCTCGACCGCCTCGGAGATGGCGATGCCGAGCGAGCCGCTGCTGTTCGGATCCTGCGCGAGGATCGACCGGCCGGCGTTGGTCTTGTCCGACGGCGAGGCGAGGACGTTCGCGCCCCAGAGCTGCATCATAGACTTGCGGTACGGCTTCTGGGTGAACGAGACCTTCACCATGTAGACGGTGCAGGCGAGGCCGAACATCTTGGCGGCGAGCGCCATCGACGTGCCCCACTGGCCGGCGCCGGTCTCGGTGGCGATCCGCTTCGTGCCGGCGAGCTTGTTGTAGTAGGCCTGCGGGACGGCGGTGTTGGGCTTGTGCGATCCGGCCGGCGAGACGCCCTCGTACTTGTAGTAGATGCGCGCGGGCGTGCCGAGCGCCTTCTCCAGGCGGGCGGCGCGGAAGAGCGGCGACGGGCGCCAGAGGCGGTAGATCTCGCGGATCGGTTCGGGGATGGCGATCCAGCGCTCCGGCGACATCTCCTGCTCGATGAGTGACATCGGGAACAGCGGGAGCAGGTCGTTCGGCGTGACCGGCTTCAGCGTCCCGGGGTGGATCACCGGCGCGAGGGGGCCGGGCATGTCCGGGATGATGTTGTACCAGTGCGTCGGGATGCGATCTTCGCCGAGGACGAACTTCGTCTGCATGTTGCCACCCTCGCTTCGGAGGTAGGGGCCCGGGATCGCCCCGGGGCGTAAGGGGAAGTGGGTATTAGCGCAGGCCCCGGCGGGGACGTCAAGGACGGCCTCAGGCCATCACCTCGCCCCCGTCGACGTGGACCGCCTGTCCCGTGATGACCGGGCTCCTGGCGAGGAACACGGCGGTCTCGGCCACCTCCTCGGGCGTCGCGGCGCGGCCGATCGGGCTCGACGAGAGCAGCACCGCGCGGGCGTCGGCGAGCGAACGGCTGGTGGCGCGCGCGAACGTGGCGACGGCGTCCTCCATCATCGCCGTCTCGGTCCAGCTCGGGCAGATCGCGTTCACGGTGACGCCGCGCTTCGCGCTCTCGGCGGCGAGGCTGCGCGTGAGGCCGATCAGGCCATGCTTCGCGGCCGAGTAGGCCGCGCCGTACTTGAGGCCGATCCGCCCGGCGACGGACGCGACGTTCACGACGCGGCCCCAGCCGCGCTCGTACATCGCGGGGAGGCAGGCGCGCGAGAGGAGGAACGGCGCCGTGAGATCGATCGCGAGGACCGCGTCCCACGCGGCGTCGTCGGTCCGGTGCGCCGGACCGCTGAAGTGGATGCCGGCGTTGTTCACCAGGATCTCCACCGGCCCGAGCTGCTCCTGCACCTTCGCGGGCGCGGCCGCGAGCTGTGCGCGGTCGGCGACGTCCAGCGGCAGGAACGCCGTCCTCCGCCCGGTGGCGGCGATCTCCGCCGCGACGGCCTCGATCTCCTGCACCGTGCGCGCGGCGACGGCGACGTGGGCGCCCGCGCGGGCGAGCGCCAGCGCGATCGCGCGGCCGATGCCCCGGCCGCCGCCGGTGACGAGCGCGACCCTTCCTTCGATCGAGTCCATGATGCCTCCCGTGGACGAGCCCGCGCCCGAGCCGCCCGGGTCGGCGCGGGGCTCGTTCAGGGGCTCGGCATGTCGCCGGGACGATACTGGGGGCAGGTGGGCGCTCGCAACGCCGGAGGAGGGGGAGGGCGCACGTGTGCGCCGGGCCCGCACGTCACCGCGTCATGGTTCACGTGGAGTGGTTCAGCCGCCGGCGGGATGTGTCGTACCATTGGGTGGTCGGCGCGCCCGGATTGGCGCGGAGGAAGCCTTGCTCAGCGAGCGTCGCGCGCACCCCCGGTTCCCGCTCATCCTCGCGGTCCAGTACCAGGGCGCCGAGAGCGTGCTCGACTACACGGAGAACCTCTCCGCGTGCGGGCTGTTCATCTGCACGGAGCGAGACTTCGAGCCGGGCGAGCGCGTGGTCCTCGTCCTCTCGTTCCCGCAGCTCGTCGAGCCGGTGGAGCTCGAGGTCGAGGTCATCCGGCGCCGGAGCGGGGGGGACGGCACGCCCGCGGGCGTCGCGGTCCGGGTGCCCGAGGACCGCCCGCAGGATCGGGAGCGCCTCGCCCGCGTCTCCGCCCAGCTCGCGGGCGAACGGCCGAGCCGGCCTGCGCACCGCGTCCTCCTCGTGGAGGACAACGCCCTCGTCGCGTCGATGTACGCGGCCGCGCTCCGCCGGCTGTCCGAGACCGACAACCTGCCCGGCCTGGCGATCGAGGTGGCGAGCGACGGCTCGGCCGCCTTCCACCGGCTCATGCGCCCTCCGCGCGTGGACGTGCTCGTGACCGACCTGTTCATGCCGGTGCTGTCCGGGATCACGCTCGTGGAGAAGCTTCGGGCCGAGCCGGCGCTCGCCGACACGCCCGTCGTCGTCATCACCTCGGGCGGTGAGCGCGAGCGCTCGCAGCTCGAGCACCTGCGGATCGCGCACTTCCTCCGCAAGCCGGTGAGCTACCAGGATCTCGCCGGCGCGGTCCGGTCCCTGCTCGAGCAGCGATCGCTCCGCGCGTGAGCGAGGGCCTGCGATCACACCCGAGGGGGCCCGTTGACGGAGCGCCCGGGGGTGCTCAAGGCTAAAGGCGTGACGTGAGACCGGCCTTCCGCCGGCCATTCTGGAGAGCGAGAGTAAGCCTCCACCACCCGTCGCGGGGTCCGCTGCAGGATCGCGGACCCCTTTACTTTTCCCGTCGTCGATCCATACGGCGCGCCCGCTCGTACGGTGCGCGCGGGCTACCGCATCGTCCAGGCGCCGACGGCGGCACCCAGCACGAGCGCGACGAGAAAGGCCGCGACGTAGAGGAGCAGCCCGCGGCGCGGCGCTTCCTCCGCGGCGGGCGCCGGCTCCCCGGCGACCGTGCCTGCGGCGAGCG
>JAEYOU010000496.1 GCA_023411405.1 Pseudomonadota bacterium
GGGCGCCCCCGAGCGGCGCGGGCACCGGTGAGGTGAGGGTCGAGACGGTGCGCGGAAGCCCTGCACGGCGCGCCGGGCCTTCGCCGCTCCGGCGCTCAGGAGGCCGTCACCTTCACCGTGGTCTTCATCTGGCGTCCGGTGTCGAGGTCGCGGGCGCTCATCGTCAGGATCCCCTCGACGTTGACCTCGAAGAGGATCTCGAGCCGGTTCTCGCCGGCGCGGGAGGGCCGCACGCCGCTGAACGTGAACTCGCCGAGGAGCTCGTTCCCGGCGGTCTGCGCCTGCTCCCCCTGGAAGATGCGGACCACGAGCTCCGTCTGGCCGTCCACCGAGTTCGTCGCCGCCACGGTCTTCGCGTTGGGGATGGCGGCGTTCTTCGGGAAGACCTGGTGCATGACCCCGCCGGCCTGCTCGATGCCGATGGCCATGGGGATGACGTCGAGGAGCTGGATCTTGAGATCGGAGTTGTCCTGCAGCGACCAGGCGTAGAGGGCGGCGCCGATCGCCACCGCCTCGTCGGGGTGGACGCCCTTCGACGGCGGCTTGCCGAAGTACTTCGTCAGGCGATCCTGGATGACGGGCATCCGGGTCTGGCCCCCCACCAGCATCACCTCGTCGATGTCCTTCGCGGTCACCCCCGCGTCCACCATCACGGCGCCCATGATCTTGATGGAGCGGTCCACGAGCTGCTGGGTCAGCGACTCCAGGAGCTTGCGGTCGAACCGGACGTCCATGTTGAGCGGCTGGCCCTGCGGCGTCATCGTGATGAACGGGATCGAGAAGGGCGCCTCGGCGCGGGCCGAGAGATCGATCTTCGTCCGCTCCGCGAGGTCCTTGATGCGCTGCATCGCGACCGGGTCGCTCGAGAGGTCGATCCCGTGCCTCTTGCGGAAGTCCTCGAGGACGTACGAGATCATCGCGTTGTCGAAGTCGATGCCGCCGAGGAAGATGTCACCCCCCGTGGCCTTCACCTCGAAGACGCGGTCGCGGATGTCGATGATCGAGACGTCGAACGTGCCGCCGCCGAGATCGTAGACCAGCACGCGCTCGCTCAGCCTCTTCCCGATGCCGTACGCGAGCGCGGCCGCCGTCGGCTCGTTGATGATCCGGACGACCTCGAGCTCGACGAGCGCGCCCGCCTCCTTGACCGCCTGGCGCTGCCGGTCGTTGAAGTAGGCGGGCACGGTGACCACCGCGCGGCTCACCTTGAACCCGAGGTGATCGCTCGCGACGTCGCGGATCTTGGCCAGGATCTTCGCGCTGACCTCGGCCACGTGGAACGCCTGGCCGTGGCAGTCGAGCTCGACGTCGTTCAGGGAGCCGGGGTGCAACCGATACTGCACCGAGCGCTGCATGCTCTCCACGACCTCGTCCCGGGGCGCGCGGCCGATGAGGCGCTTCGTCGCGTAGAGCGTGTTCTTCGGGTTGAGCTGCCACTGGCGCTTGGCCTCGTGGCCGATCAGCTCGTTGCCCTTGTCGTCGATCGCGAAGATCGACGGAATGGTGTAGTCGCCCCCCTTGTACGGGATGAGGCGCACCTGGCCGTTCTGCGAGGCCACCGCGCCGCACGAGTTGGTCGTCCCGAGGTCGATCCCGATGATGGTGTCGGGGGAGAGCTTCTCCATGTGACCGCGAGGGTACTACGTGTCCGGTCCCAGGGGGAGAAGCCGGCCGGACGTCACGCCGCCGGGCGGACGGAGCCGGCCGCGCGAGGTGCGCCGGCGCGGCCGCCCGGGGGCCCCCTCGCCGGGAGGCGTTCGGCCGGCTGGTCGTTGGGGCGGCAGGCGGCGCGTGTCAGGGTTAGGACGGCGATCGGGAGGTAGCGCATGGACGCGGGGCGGCTCCTGTCGAACCTGGGCACCGGGGTGAAGAGCGCGTTCGCCGAGAACCGCTCCATCCTCACGGTCGAGGAGTACCTGAGCGCCTTCCTCGAGTCCCCCCGCAGGCAGGCCCGCGGCGCGGCGCAGTACCTCCGCGACGTCATGGACCACTTCGGGGTCGACGACCGCGAGACGCCCATCGGGCGCGTCCGGCGGTGGCGCCTCTTCGATCTCGAGTTCGAGCCCGACGGGCGCTCGCAGCGCGTCGCGGGGCAGGAGGAGGTCCAGGCGGCCATCTACCGCGCGCTCGGGTCGTTCGTCCGCTCGGGCCGGGTCAACAAGCTCATCCTGCTCCACGGGCCGAACGGCTCGGCCAAGTCCTCCATCGTCTCGGCGCTGGTCCGCGCGACGGAGGCGTACTCGCGCAAGCCCGAAGGCGCGCTCTACCGCTTCCACTGGGTGTTCCCGAGCGAGCGGCGCCTCAAGGGCTCGGGCATGGGGTTCGGGACGCGCGGGGAGGGGAGCGAGCCGACCTCCTTCGCCCACCTCGACGGGGAGATGCTGGACGCGCGGCTCTCCTGCCCGATCAAGGACCACCCGCTCCTCCTCCTGCCGCGCGAGGAGCGGCGGCGCCTGCTCGAGGAGCGCTGCCGGCCCCAGGCGCGCGAAGGAGACGCGGACTTCGTCATCCCGCAGGCGCTGCTCGAGGGCGAGCTCTGTCACTACTGCCGCTCGGTGCACGACGCGCTCCTCGGCGCGTACCGCGGCGACTGGCTCAAGGTCCTGCGGCACGTGCAGGTGGAGCGCTTCTACGTCTCCTCGCGCTACCAGCAGGCGGCAGCCACGGTGGAGCCGCAGCTGTCGGTGGACGCGGGGTTCCGGCAGGTGACCGCGGACCGGAGCCTCGCCGCGCTCCCGCCGGCGCTCCAGACGCTCACGCTCCTCGAGCCGCACGGCCCGCTGGTCTCCGCCAACCGCGGGATCATCGAGTACTCGGACCTGCTCAAGCGCCCGCTCGAGGCGTTCAAGTACCTGCTCGGCACCAGCGAGACCGGGCGGCTGCCGCTGGAGCACTTCCTCCTCCAGCTCGATCTCGTGCTCGTGGCGAGCGCGAACGAGAAGCAGCTCGGCATGTTCAAGGAGACCGCCGAGTTCGCGTCGTTCCGCGGGCGGCTCGAGCTCGTGCGCGTCCCGTACCTGCGGCGCGCGTCCGTGGAGCGGGAGATCTACGACCAGCAGATCACCGACGCCGCCGTCGGCAAGCACGTCGCGCCGCACGCCACCGGGGTCGCCGCGGCCTGGGCGGTGCTCACGCGGCTCAAGCGGCCGATCCCCGACCGGTACCAGGGCGAGCTGCGCGAGCTCGTCGAGGACCTCACGCCCCTCGACAAGCTCGCGCTCTACGACCGCGCCGCCGCCCCGGACCGGCTCGCCCTCGCGGCGGCGAAGGTGCTCCGCAAGCACGCGCCCGACCTCTACCAGGAGTCCGACGTCTATCCGAACTACGAGGGGCGGATGGGCGCCTCGGCGCGCGAGGTGAAGACCGTGCTCCTGCACGCGGCGCAGGCGCGGGGTGCGGCGTGCCTCACGCCGCGGGCCGTGCTCGACGAGCTGACGGCGCTGTGCCGCGACAAGACCGTGCACGAGTTCCTCCAGCAGGAGGTGGTGGACGGCTACCACGACCACGAGGAGTTCGTGCGGGTGGTCGAGGCCGAGTACCTGGACCGGATCGACGAGGAGATCCGCGACTCGATGGGCCTCGTCTCCGAGTCGCAGTACCGGGAGCTGTTCCAGCGCTACGTGATGCTCGTGTCACACTGGGTGAAGGGCGAGAAGGTCCGGAACCGCGTCACCGGGGACTTCGAGCTGCCGGACGAGCCGCGCATGGTGGAGCTGGAGAAGATCGTCATGCCCGCCGGCGAGGATCGCGGCGCGTTCCGGCGCGGGCTCATCTCCGCGGTGGGCGCGTTCCGCCTCGACCACCCCGACGCGGCGGAGATCGACTACGGCGCCATCTTCCCGGATCTCTTCCGCCGGCTGCGCGACCACACGTACGAGGAGCGGAAGCGCCAGCTGCACCGCTCGAAGGAGCACCTGCTCCGCTACCTCTCGGACGACCGCGCCACGCTCGACGAGAAGGCGCGCAAGCAGGTCGAGGCCACGCTCGGGAACCTGCGCGCGCGCTACGGCTACTGCGAGGGCTGCGCGCAGGACGCGATCCTCTTCCTCATGCGGCGCCGGTACGAGGGGAGGGTCTGACGGAAGCGGGGCTGTGGGAACACGCCCCGTCAGTTCGTGCCCGGGCCGGGCTCGGCGGACCCGCCCGCGACGCCCGCCGGGCGCCGGACCTCGATCCAGTAGGCGACGTTCCGCCCGCTCCGGCCCGCGCGCACCTCGTCCCCGGGCCGGAGCGCGGCCACGGTCGCGAGGCCGGTTGGCAGGTACACGAGCGAGTTTCGGTCGAGGGCGAGCGTCGCGGTCGCGCCGTCCACCTCGACGACGAGCTGGTGGGTGTCGAGATCGATCGCGCGGATGATGCCGTTCACGATCGCCAGCGGGGTCTCCTGTCGCGGCGCGCCGCCGCCGGAGGGAGCCGGGTCCGGCGCGGGCGGGGAGGCGAGGGCGAGCAGCAGGGCGGGCAGGGCCGGGCCGAGCATGGGCACGATCCCGATCATTATCATCCGCGGGCGGGGGAGCGTCGGTCGGATCGGGTAGCATGCCGGCATGAGCGATCGCGTGAGCTGGGACGAGTACTTCATGAACATCGCGCGGGTGGCGGCCACGCGCGCCACCTGCGACCGCAAGCACGTGGGCGCGGTGCTGGTCCGGGACAAGACGATCCTCTCGACCGGCTACAACGGCTCGATCCGCGGCCTGCCCCACTGCAGCGAGGCCGGCCACATGATGGAGGACGGCCACTGCGTGGCCACCGTGCACGCGGAGGCGAACGCGATCATCCAGGCGGCCAAGAACGGCGTGGCCATCGACGGCGCGACCATCTACACGACGGCGTCGCCGTGCTGGCCCTGCTTCAAGCTGGTCGCGAACGCAGGCTGCCGCCGGATCGTCTTCGGGGAGTTCTACCGGGACGCGCGCATCTTCGAGTACGCGCAGCGGCTGGGCATCGAGCTGGTCGAGCTCAAGGTCCCGGCGCGGCCCGACGTGCAGCCGGCCGACACGGGGGCGCCGCACAAGGTGACGTGAGGGGAGCAGGCTACGGGCGTCAGGCCTCGGGAGGCCCGATGCCCGGTCGGACCATCAAGGTGCTGCGCCCGCGCTGGGCGCGCTCAGCTCCTCCGGCCGCAGCACCCGGAGCAGGTCCTCTCCCAGCAGGGTCGCGACCGCGGCGCGCCGCGAGAGGTAGAGTGCCTCCTGTCTGCGCAGGTGCACGTACCGCTCGGCCTGGTGGGGCGGCAACGGGTCCGGCATCGAGAGGAGCTCGGCCCGGACGGCGGCCAGGGCACGGTCCACCGCCACGACCCGGATGGCCGGGCGGCGGCCCGGCTCCTTCCGCCGATCGATCTGGGCCGTGTCGTTCTCGGTCCAGAGGGGCAGGAAGTCGGCGCCGACGACCTCCACCCGGACCACGCCGCGCCCGTAGTCCTGCCGCGCGAGGGCCACCCGCAAGAGCGCGCCGTCGCGCGTCGCGGCGACCGCGTCGGGCGTCACCCCGGCGACGAAGTTCCGCGACTGGTTCGAGATGAAGTTGCCGAGCGAGTAGGCGATGACGGCCATCCGGCCGTCGGCGCGGCGGTAGAGCTCCACCGGCTGGAGGACGTGCGGGTGGTGTCCCAGCACGACGAGCGCCCCCGCGTCGGCGAGCGTGCGCGCGAGCGCGACCTCCTGCGCGCGGGGCTGCTGCTCGTACTCGGTCCCCCAGTGGACCGAGACGATCACCGCGTCGGCGGCTGCCGCGGCGGCGCGAACGTCCTCGACGATCGCCGCGGTGCGGAGCTCCGCCGCCTGCAGGCACGGCGGAGCGCCCTTCGGGGCCGGGGGGCAGTCGTTTCCGGGCTGGTTCAGCCCATACGTGTAGCCGAGGAACGCGAGCGCGAGCCCGTTCCGCTCCACCAGGACCGGACCCGCGGCGCGGGGTGCGCGCCCGGCGCCGAGAGGGATCATCCCCGCGCGGTCCAGCGACTCGAGCGTCTCCTCGAAGCCGGGCCGCCCCTGATCGAACGCGTGGTTGTTGGCCACCGAGACGAGATCCACACCCGCGCGCTGCAGCGCGGTGACGACGTCGACGGGCGCGTTGAACACGAAGGCGCGGGAGCCCTTCGAGGTCCTGGGGGCGATCGGCGTCTCGAGGTTCGCGAAGGTGAGGTCGGGCTGGAGGAGGAGGTCCGCGATCGGCGCGAACAGCCAGGAGTACCCCGCGTCGGGCGCCCCCGCGCCGTGGACGGCCGCGCTCTCCTTCACGGCGCCGTGCATCAGCACGTCTCCGACGGCGGCGAGCGTGACCCGGGCGTCGCTGCGGATCGGCTCCGGCAGGGCCGGCGCTGGGACGACCTCACCTCCGCGCTGCGCCGGCGCGGGAGCGGCGGCCTTCACCGCGGGCGCGGGTCGCGACGTGGTGGCGCATCCCGTGTGGATCCCCAGGCTTACGACGACGAGGGCGGCGCGGAAGGTCGTGGGCGCTTTCAAGGCGGTCTCCGGATAATCACGCTATCCTCGCCGCAGCCTTGAAAAATGACCAGCCCGGCAGCATTTCAGGCCGGACCGGACGAGCGAACCCATGTTCCACTACGCAACAGGAGCCGCCTTCGTCGACCGCGCCGGCGCGGTGCTGGGCGCCGATCCCGGCTTCCTCGCCGCGCTGGGGCTCCCCGCCGAGGACCTGAACGGCGCCCTGCGCGCCCTCGCCGACGAGGACGCGGCGCTCCGGGGCCTGCTGCGCGGCGACGGCCCGGCGGCGGTCCGCGTCGCGGGCCGGGACGGTGCGGTGCACCTGCAGCGCCACCCGACCGAGGCGGGGGCGCTGCTCGTCGTCCGGAGCGCGCGCCTCCAGGAGCGGCTCGAGCACTCGTTGCGCTCCGCTGCGCTCTCGCGGCTGATGGCCGGGATGGCGCACGACATCAAGAACCCGCTCAACGCGATGGCGCTGCAGCTCGCGCTCCTCTCCGAGAAGCTCGGCCCGGGGGACGCGAGCGCACCGCACCTCGGCGCGCTCCGCGATCAGATCGGGCGGGTGAACGAGGTCGTCCGCCGCTTCATGGACGTGACCGATCCCGCAGCGCCGCTCGGGTACACCGAGCTCGGCGCGCTGGTCGCGGACGTCGGGGCGCTGTTCGGGCACGAGGCGCGGCGGCGGCGCATCCAGCTCGTGCTCGAGCCGCCGCGGGGCGTGGTCCGGATCGCGGGCGATCCGGCCCGGGTGGGCAGCCTCGTCCTCGTCCTCGTCGCGGCCGCGATGGCGGAGGTGCCGGACGGCGGGCGCGTGGAGGGCGGGGTGGAGGTCGAGGACGGGCAGGCGGTCCTCCGGCTGATCCACGCCGCCGCTGATGAGGGGCGGGAGACGGGCTATGACATGGAGGTGATCGTGGCGGCAGCGGGAGCGCTGGGTGGCTCGCTGACCGAGCAGCGCGAAGAGGGCGTGGTGCGGGTGGGGCTCCGGCTCCCGAGGAGCGAGCGGCCGTGAAATATCGGGTCCTCATCGTCGACGACGAGGCGGACAGCCGCGAGGCGCTCGCCGAGCTGACGCAGCACTGGGGGTACGACGTCCAGACGGCCAGCGACGGCACCGAGGCGCTGCGGCGGGCCATCGAGTGGCACCCGGACGTGATCCTCACGGATCTGGTGATGCCCAACATGGACGGCCTCTGGCTGCTCCGGGCGCTCCGGGCCGAGCTGCCCGAGTGCCCGGTCGTGCTGCTCACGGGCCGCGGCACGATCCAGACCGCGGTCCAGGCGATCCGCGAGGGGGCCTTCGACTTCATCGAGAAGCCGCTCGAGGTGCCGCGGCTCCGGCTCGTGATGGAGCGCGCGCTCGAGAAGCAGGAGACCATGCGCGAGGTCCAGCTCCTGCGCCGCCGCCTCGCCGCGCTCGCCCCAGGGACGGACATGATCGGGACCGGGCCGGCCATGGCCCGGGTGTTCGAGCTCGTGAAGAAGGTCGCACCCTCGAACGCGAGCGTCGTGATCGGCGGCGAGAGCGGGACCGGCAAGGAGGTCGTGGCTCGGGCCATCCACAACCTGTCGCCGCGCCGCGACAAGGCCTTCGTGGCGCTCAACTGCTCGGCCATCCCGGCGACCCTCATCGAGTCGGAGCTCTTCGGGTACGAGCGTGGCGCCTTCACGGGGGCAGACCAGCGGCGGCTGGGGAACTTCGAGCTCGCGCACAACGGCACGCTGTTCCTCGACGAGATCGGCGAGCTGCCGCTCGAGCTCCAGGCCAAGTTCCTCCGCGTCCTGGAGGACCACCGGATCCGCCGCCTGGGCGGGCGGAGCGAGGTGGAGGTGGACGTCCGCGTGATCTGCGCGACAAACCGCGATCTCAAGGAGGAGATCCGGCGCGGCCGGTTCCGCGAGGACCTCTACTTCCGCCTGCACGTCTTCACGATCGGGCTGCCGCCGCTCAAGGAGCGGCGCGAGGACATCCCGCTCCTCGTCCACCACTTCCTCGAGAAGTACAACGCCGAGACCGGCAAGCGCGTCCAGGGCGTGGCGCCGAGCGCGCTGGCGCTGCTCCAGAGCTACGCGTGGCCCGGAAACATCCGGGAGCTCCGGAACACCGTGGAGCGGGCGATGATCCTCGTCGACGGGGACATCATCGGCGAGGAGCACCTGCCGCCGGACATGCAGGCGAGCCGGCCCGAGGCGGCGACCCTGCGCGTGCCGCTCGGCATCCCCATCGAGAAGGTCGAGAAGGAGTACATCCTCGCGTCGCTGCAGCGGAACGCGGGGAACAAGGCGCGCACCGCGGAGGCGCTGGGCATCAGCGAGAAGACGCTCTACAACAAGCTCAACCGGTACGCGGCCGAGGCGCGGAGCCGCGCCGAGGGCTCCCTGCCGGCCCCCGGCTTCAAGGTCTGATCGGCGGCTCGCCCGCGACCACGACGCGCCCCCGCCCGGCGCGCTTCGCGGCGTAGAGCGCCGCGTCCGCCGCGTGCACGAGCGCCTCCGGCGCCTCCTCGCCCGCCTGCGGCAGCCGGCAGGCGACGCCGAACGAGGAGCGCAGCTTGAGGCGGCGCTCGCCGACGATCACGTCCGTCTCGCGCAGCCGCGCGCACACGCGCTCGGCGAAGATGCGCCCCTCCTCGGCGGCGGTGT
>JAEYOU010000575.1 GCA_023411405.1 Pseudomonadota bacterium
GATTCATATCGAACAAATCCCTCAACTCGCTGAAACTCATTCTCTCATTTTGAAGAAGAGCAGCGTAGACAGCCCATTTTTCATTCGCGTCCAGGTTTTGCACCAATTCCCTGGCCTGCACGGGAATTTTATTGAGATAGGTATCAACCACTTCCTGATCCATCGTCTCAGCACCTCACCCCTGGTTTAGAACCTGTAACTTATTATATCTTTTTATCAGCAAAGTTACAATTTTTAAACTAACTGCCTTAATGGTTTGTAGGGGACTATGATAGTAGCATATGATACCTCCGGACAATCGCAGTAGAGAGGAGGAGTATACTACTTTTTTAAAGACGGTTCAGATTGGTATTTTCGGTTACTTCTCTCAATCCCGCATAGATGACCTGGCGAGAGTCAAAGAATCTCTGACAAAGCGTGGATTGAACGTAAAAATGTCGATAAACCTGCATGAAACGTTTCCAAGACGACCAGATGAGACCTATGCAAGATACTCCCTTCGGATCAGCGAAACGCTATACAATTCAAGTAAAATATATATTTTCGTTCTTATTCCGCCCGCCGAAAGAGAAACAAGACTGCTCGATTCCGTCGGGATGGAATACGGCTGGTGCTATCGAGATAGAAAACCACATGTTGCGACGTTCATAAAAAAAGGAACCAATCTGGCAACATTACCTCAAGGGGCACTTGATAGTATGAGGCCTACATGGACCGTAGATAGCTACAACAAAATTGACGATATCTTTGCTACTGCAATAGCATACTGCGAATCCGCTATTCGGGAGATGTTCTCCAGAGTCAATTGAGCCTGTTGCTTCGCCGTATGCTCTCCGTGACAACAATGAACCTCTCCGGGCGGTCGCTCTCTGCCTTCCTGGATGAGGAGCCCGATCTCTACACAGCCGGGGATGCCAGGGCCGCGTGCCGGCGAACGGGGTACTAAGGTATATCTACACAGAGGGCGAAATTACACCGTAACGCACCAAAGCCTGCGAGGATGGTGATAACATGGCCCAGAAGATTGAATTAGGCCTCTACCTGGAAGGCGACGACGCCCGCCGCTTTGAGGAATACATGGCGGATCCCGACCGGTACGACACCCCGGAAGGGCGGGAGATGACCCGGTGGGTACGTGCTCACGGAGAGGAACTGGTAAAATCCATCCGCTGACACCTCTCCGCTCCGGCCTCTTTTTTATGCGATTGAGATGCCCTCCAGAAACCTCCCGGCAACCCCGGACGCCAAACTACCAAAGATACCCCTATCGGACATATCTTTCGAGCACCTCGCCTCTGATCATGACCTCCTGTCTTTTTCCTGCAGGCAACAGGAACTGAACGACTACCTGACCGCCGACGCGCTGAAAAATCAGGATGCTCACGTCGCTGTTACCTATCTCGCCGTGTACGATGGGAAGTGTGTAGGATATTTTCACTGCTTAACGACAGCATCATCAAGAAGGACATCGATCCTGAGGACGACAAAGACTGGTATGCCCACTCTTACTATCCTGCGGTCAAGATCGCCCGATTTGCTACACACCAGGATTACGAAGGAAGAGACATTGGGCGAGCCATGTTAACCGCGATACGGTCGATAGCGACGGAAGTGGCGAGACACTCAGGATGTTGCGTTCTCACCGTCGATGCCAAACCCGATGCCGAACCATTTTATGAACGATTCGGGTTCCACAGGACCTTGAAAACCAAAAAGAAGAACACTATCCCGATGTATCGCTGCAACATCTTCTGAGGAGAGAATCTCTATCACGAAGGCCATGCGGACTATCTCGCGGAGCGAGGGAGTGGAGGGAATTGACCAGAGAGGGCCGGCAGTGGTTACGATCGGCCCGGCCATAGGTGAGGAGGGAACCCGCACACACAGCAGCCTCCGATTCCATCGAAATACATTTAATAGCGCTGACGATGACTACCAGTCATGACCCCGGCTGGTCACCATCGATGAACTCTATCTCGAGATCCAGAAGATCCAGGAGACAATGGTCCGGCGGGAAGATCTCGGCGACGTCCGTCACGGGCTATGAACATGTCGTTGCCACGATCGCATGGGCATTTGAGAAACTGGCGGCGAAGAGAACCCATTGGGAGAAACGGGTGAAGACGTTCCTGAGCCCAATGTATGCTGCAAAGATGGTGGGCCAGCAACTATACAAAGAGGATCAGGATAACCCGTATCTGCTGTGCGCCTGGTTTATTCCCATAATATCATCTACGAGGACGCGCTTGTTTTCGTCATCGATACGATAGAATGCAGTGTGCGTCATCGATATGTGAAGACGATACGTGCGTCTCTTAGAGCCCTTGAGGAGTCTCTTGTTGCATCGCTTAGTTGTCTTTTTCAGAAATTCTCCAAGGCATAAAGAGATTACATCTTTCACATGTACCAGGTCTTTTTTCGGTATTTGTGATAGGTATTTGAGCGCTTCCTCACTGAAGATCAGTTCATACACCTTTGAATACCTCTTCGAAGGTGTAAAACTTAGATTTCTTCTCGATAGTATCTAGATCGGCATCCAGTTTTTCAACATCCCAGTTTTCATCGTCGACCATCTGAGATATTACATCATCGTATGTCATGTTTCCTTTCTTCAGCTTCTTCAATTTCTCCTGGGTCGCACGGCTAACACGGATACTCACCATGTCAGAATTATTCGGACTTGCGCTCTGAGTCATAGATATTGATAATCATTTCAATGACATTATGGTTCTGCCGATGACGTGGTTGCCGACATGAGCTGTGGTCCGTGGTGGCTCTTCGCCTCGGGGTGGCAACCAGATGAGGGTCTCTGACAACGATCTCCCCGGGCATTCGGCCGAGGCCTCTCACCCGCACGCCTGCACCAGCTCCGGTGAGAGTGCAGTGACCAACTCGCTATCGTACGAGACCAAGCGCCTCCCTCCGGTAACGCTTACGATAGCAGGCGAAATCGTGGTAGTGGGTATATATCCTGCATACAAAGTCGCAGCGTGCCGTCTCGGTGCGGGAGAAGAGAACCTTGCCTGCCCCCAGTACCAAATAGGCGAACGACAGGGGCGCAGCGTTCAGGGCCCTGACGTCGATGGCCACTCCCGTGGCATCTTCCAGATCCTGCAAGCACCATCTCATACCTGAGCAGCCCGGCCGCCCCGCTGTTTCCGTCCTGGAGGAAGGCACCGATATCGATGTCGCAGAAGGGACCGTGCAGAAACGACCCGTACACGCGGGCAAAGAGAATAACCTCTCTCTTCGATAGCAGAGCGGCGATGCGGTCGGAAAGCCGCTGATTCTCCTCGAAAGAGAGGTTCCAGGATCTCACCAGAGAGTAGTTTGCGCCGGAGATAATGAGGTTTGCGCCCGTCGGTGTTTGCTTCAGAAAGTCCGCTGCCGGCCGCCTGAACGAAACGTCACAGTGAGGTCGCTACAAGTTCTTCGGTTTCTAGGATCCGCCTGATATCTTCTACAAGCCGCCACTTCCTCTCGTACTCATTCATCTTCTCCAGCAGTTCCGAGAGGGTCATCCCCGGCTCTAGCATGCTGGAGAGGGCGGCCCAGACCTCTTCCCTGACAGTGATGCGCTTCATAGCATCCATGGTATAGGTACTGCCGGCGGGAAAACATTGCCTGGTGTACCAGGTTCTCCTGATGGCCTTGTCTATCTATCATCGGACAGTGGAGAAGAGATGCTCTCGTGTCGCCCCGGTTGAGGGGGAAGGTCCCTATGTGGGACATTCTCCCGGCTGGATTAGCATGAGGACCTTCTCCGCCCCGACAGAGCGAACGAAGATTGATAGTTCCTGCACCCCATATAGAGGTGAGGAGGTCACAGCAATTGAGTGCAGCAGGAGAGCAGTATGTTGTTGATGAGCACGGGAACCGGGTCGCAGTCATTCTCCCCCTGCAGGAGTACGAGCAACTGCAGGAAGACCTTCATGACCTTGCTGTGGTGGCGGAGCGGCGCGAAGAGCCGGCCATAGAGTTCAGCAAGTTCAAGAAGCGGTACGAGCAGTAATGGCAGGTTACACGATTCGTGTCAAGGCAAGCGTCGAGAGAGACATCGCAGCATTGCCACGCGACATCACTCCACGCACTATCCAGAGTATAGAGGCCCTATCCGAAACGCCCCTGCCGTTTGGCGTGCGCAAGTTAAGTGGAGCAGAACATCTCTACAGGATCCGCGTGGGGGACTATCGGATCATATACGCCGTACACCATGCGGAGCAGGAGGTTATCATCCTCTACATCCGCCATCGTCGCAGTGCATACCGTGAGTTGTGACCTCGGGCGAGCCGCCCCGGCCCTCCCGCGCCACCGGGAGAAGAGCACGATGCACGTCTCCACTGCCCGGATGGGGAGGGGACGCCGGGCTCGCTTACCGTGTGGGGAAGAGGCACGCGACCCGGACAAGCATCGTGGGGAATTTGACGCCATCGGAGTACCATGACAGGGAGGATGCCGAGGAATGCATCGAGCACGCGGACTCGATCTGCAGTGCCGCGAGGCGCTCGCTCTCCGGGTAATCGAGCAGGTCCGGGACCTTGCCCGGGAGATCCGGGCGCGTCGGCACGTCTCCGCCGTCATCCTCCACGGGTCGTTCTCCCGCGGCGACTTCCACGAGGGGAGCGATGTCGACCTGATCGTCGTCGGGGACTTTCCCGAGCGGTTCCACAAAGCCGGGCGGCAGCCATCCTCGATCTCACCGATCTCCCGGTCGAACCGATCTGCTACACCGACGAAGAGTTCGCCGAGATGGTCCGGAGCGGCAACCCGTTCATCCTCCAGGCACTGGCCGAAGGTGTCCGGGTGTGAACGACCACGGAATAACGTGACTCCACTTCTGCCGGCACAAATCCTCCCTCTGTCAGAGAAGGCCCGACTCTTCGTAGAGTGCGGCCAGCCCCTGCCCGTCAAGCCGGCAGTCCACCAGATCATCGAACTGCTGTCGGGAAAGATCGAGCTGCTCGGCCATGATGGAGAGCAGCCTGTCGCTCATCTCCTTCTTCCCGTGGCTGACCCAGGTGCGGATGGCCGTATCGCGGCCGTTATACCGGAACGTCAGCTTGATGTGCCCGGACA
>JAEYOU010000621.1 GCA_023411405.1 Pseudomonadota bacterium
CGACGGGGACGCCGGGCGGCTCGCGGCGGCGGCGCGCGCCGCGGGGCACGACCCGGGCCCGCCGGGCGAGAGCTACGACGACGTCTTCTTCCGGGTGATGCTCGACGCCGTGGAGCCCCGGCTCGGCGGCGCGCGGCCGACCTGGCTCGTGGACTGGCCGGCGCGGATGGCGGCGCTCTCGCGCGTGAAGCCGGAGGACCCGCGCTGGGCCGAGCGGTTCGAGCTCTACGCCGGCGGGCTCGAGCTCGCGAACGGCTACACCGAGCTCACCGACCCGGTCGAGCAGCGGTCGCGCCTCGTGGAGGAGCAGGCGCTCCGGGCGCGGCTGGGACGGCCGGTGTATCCGCTCGACGAGCGGTTCCTCGAGGCGGTGGGGCGCATGCCGCCCTCGGGCGGCGTCGCCGTCGGCCTCGACCGCGTGCTCATGCTGCTCGTGGGGGCGGAGTCGATCGAGGACGTGCTGCTGTTCCCGGCGCACGGGTTCTGGGTAGAGTGAGGATCCCATGCACCGTCCCCTCCTCGTCTCGATCCTCGCCGGCCTCGTCGCCTGCGGCGGCGACGCCGGCCCGCCGCGGCCGCCCGGAGCGCCCGCGGCGCTCGTCTCGAACACCGGCGACGGAGCGTTCTCGGTCGGCTGGAGCGCGCCCCGGAGCGACGGCGGCGCGGCGATCCGCGACTACGTGGTCTCGGTCACCCCGGCGGTGTCGGGCGGCGGCGTCACCGCCGGGCGCACCGCGCTCCTCGGCGACGCGACCAACGGGACGACGTACACCGTCTCCGTCGCCGCCCGGAACGCCGCCGGCACGGGCCCGGCGCGGACGATCGACGTGACGCCGCGCGCGTACGCCGCCGCCGGCGAGCAGCTCCTCGAGATCGCCGGCGACGACAGCCCGTCCGGCGTCTTCGATCCGTCGGTGGTCGTCTCCGGCGCGCAGGCGTGGCTCGCCTACTCCTCGGTGGACTACCACGTGAACGGGCAGGGGCACCGGGTGCAGGACGTCGGCATCCGGATCGCGCGCAGCGACGACGGCGGGGCGACCTGGACGTACGTGCGGACGGTCGCCGCGCCGGGCGCGGCCGCCCTCGCGGATCCGGGCGAAGCGGTCTGCGGCGCGCCCGTGTGCGAGGGGCGCTGGGCGTACGAGACGTCCTGGCTGGTCGAGGATCCCGCGGCGCCGGCTGCGGAGCGGTTCCGGCTGTACGCGCACCAGTACTTCCTCTATCCGCCGCACGCGAACGCGGCGGGCCAGAGCGCGACCAAGTACCCCCTGGGCGCGATCGTCGTCTGGACCGCCGCCTCGCCCGACCAGCTGGGCGGGGCGCCGCGCACCGCGCTCCGCTGGAGCCTGACGCCCGCCTCGTTCACGGGCGGCGTCGACGTGAACGGCCTCGGCTCGGCGCTCGCGTCGTGCCTCGTGGTCGCGGAGGGGAGCGCCACCGTCCGCGGCGGGCAGATGGACCTCGTCCTCACGTGCATCGAGCCCGGGGCGGACCCGCTGCCGCAGAAGATCGTCCTCCTCCGCTCGGCCGACCACGGCCGGAGCTTCGCGTACGTCCGGACGCTGCTCGAGGCCGGCGACGCGGTCTGGCTCGGCGCCTCGCACTTCACCGCGCCGGCGCTCCTCGCCGGCCCGGATGCGGCGCCGGTGCTCGTGGTCACGCCGTCGTACGGCGGCGTGTACCGCGGGTGCGCGGTGATCCCGTTCGAGGACGCGGACGCGGGGACCCTCCGCCGGATCGGTGACATGCCGGCGTTCCTGCGCTTCGACCCGACGCCTGACGGCACGATGGGCGGCGCCTGCGCCCCGGCGCGGCTCTCCGGCTTCGGGCTGCTCCGGAGCCAGGCGAGCGGCCTCGACGGGTGGCCGCCGGTCTTCCGGATCGTGCGCGGCGCGGGGCTGTGAACGGCGGGGCGGGGCGGCACGCCCCGCGAAATCATCCGACCGCCTCGTCCCTGGCGCGCGCGAGCAGGTCCGCGACGCCGAGCCGAGGGGCCCAGTCGTCCAGGTACGCCTCCCCGAGAGCGCCCCGACTCAGCCGCAGCACCTGGACCACGTCCCGCCACTGTCGCTCCGAGACCGAGCCGCCGTCGCGGTACCAGAGCAGCTTCCGGAGCACGCTGTCCTCGGGGCTCTTCACGAACAGTCGCTGCCCGGGGCGGACCTCGATCGGCCGCCGGCGCTGGAACTCCGCGACGTCGAACGCGCCCTCGCGCAGCACGAAGAGGTCGATCTTCGTGAGCAGCGGCAGGAAGAAGACGTTCCAGGAGCTCCGCTCGCGCGCGGCGCGCCCGAGCGCCTCCTCGTCGACGTCGAAGTCCGGCCCGAGGGCGGCGACGAGCTCGGCCACCTTCGCCGGGGGGAGGTCGACGACGAGGTCGACGTCGTTGGTCGAGCGAGGCTCGCCCTGGAGCGACGATGCGAGCGAGCCGCCCAGGAAGTAGCCGATCCCGGTCCGCTCGAGCGCGGCGGTCACGCGCAGGGTGACGTCGATGACGTCCACGGGGAGCTCACGCCACGTCCGCGGGGACCGAGCCGAAGAGCCGCTCCGCGGCCGCCCTGCCGTAGAGCCGCGCCGCGAGGCGGCACCTGATCTCGTCCTCACCGGCGTCCGGGTAGCGCTGGCGGATCCCCGCCTCGGCGAGGCTCCGGACCCCCTGCGTCAGCCCGGCGGCGATGGCGAGCCGCTCGTACGGGGGGAGCGCGCGCAGCCGCTCGGCCCAGCGGGCCTGGAGCTCGAGGCTGGTGTCGCCCGACATGACAGGGACCATAGCGCCCGGGACGGGATCGGTCCACCGCGGCGGGCCTGCCCGACCCCGAGCAGGGCAATCGGCGCGGCCTACTTCCCCGCGACCGGATCCGGCATCCCCTCGACCACCACCGGATCGCTCTGCTCCATGAGGTGCGGCGCCTCCTCGATGTGGGCGAGGTCGATGTAGTGCCCCGACCGGCGCGCCTTGGTCTCGAGGTAGAAGCGGTTGTGCTCGTTGGGCGGGATGACGTGCGGGATCCGCCCGGCGACGTTCACGCCGTGCTGGGTGAGCTGCCGGATCTTGTCCGGGTTGTTGGTGATGAGCCGGATCGACCGGAGCTGCAGGCTCCAGAGCATGTGGGCGGCGACGGCGTAGTCGCGCTCGTCGTCGCGGAAGCCGAGCGCGAGGTTGGCCTCGACGGTGTCGAGCCCCTGCTCCTGGAGCGCGTACGCGCGGATCTTGTTGATGAGGCCGATGCCGCGCCCCTCCTGGCGCAGGTAGAGGAGCACGCCGCTCTTCTCCCGCCGGATGGCCGCGAGGCCCTCCGTGAACTGGTCGCGGCAGTCGCAGCGGAGCGACCCCATCACATCGCCGGTCAAGCACTCCGAGTGGAGCCGCACGGGGACTTCGGCGCCGCCCACCACGTCGCCGTGGACCAGCGCGACGTGCTCCTTGCCGTCGCGGTTGTTCCAGAAGGCGACGATCCGGAACGGGCCGAACCGCGTCGGCAGCTGGGCGACCGCCACCACCCGCACGCAGACCTTGGAGGGTCCGAACCCGTCGCACTCGTGATCCTGATCGCGCAGCACGAGCTGCCTGAGGGCGTCGTCCTTCGGGGAGATGTCGTTGCTCACGGTGCCGCCTCCGCTTCCAGGATCCGCCGCGCCAGCGCGCGCCCGGAGAGCCACGCGCCCTCCACGCCGCCGCCCCGGCCGAACCGGTCTCCGCACAGCCCCACGCGTCCGCCGCCGCGCAAGGGGAGGAGCATCGGCCCGGCGAGCTCGGCCGCGAGGCCGTTCCGGGC
>JAEYOU010000636.1 GCA_023411405.1 Pseudomonadota bacterium
CGACCTCGCCAGCCTCGCGGGGTGGGTGGCGGGTGAGGCGAACCACGCTCGTTCTCGCACGCGCCGGTCGGAGCTCCTCGACAGCCTGTCGGAACAGCTCGAGGACGTCCTCATCACCTATCGCTGACTCCTTCACCTCCAAGATCGTGACCTCGCGAGCCGTAGCCATATGCGCCGATTCAAGTTACCAGCGTGAACACGGCTTCTGCTCTCAACCGGCGGCGCACGACCGTCGACGACCCGCAGTGCTGGCTCTTCGGGGATGGCGCGAGCGATGCCCGGGGATCCCGGCGCGACTTGGCCGTGGACATCTCCCTGCGGGGAGAGGTGGGGGAGACGAAAAAAGCCCCGACCCTGGAAGTGCAGCCAGGATCGGGGCTTCGGGAGCGCGCGATACAGGATTCGAACCTGTGGCCTTCGGCTCCGGAGGCCGACGCTCTATCCAGCTGAGCTAATCGCGCTCGCGGGGGCCGTATGTAGTTCACACCCCCCTGAAACGCAAGGAGGTTCCCCTGGCCGTCCCGCCGCGCCCCACAGTTCCCGACCCGTGATCGCCGGGGTGATACGAGGGGACGGGCGGCCGAGGGCGAGTGTCACCTCCGCGGGGGACCCGATTCTTGACCCCCGGCGGCGCGGGCTGCTACGAATGAAGTGGTTCCGGGCAGTTTCAAGCTTTTCCAGGCTGCCACCGAGGGACGAATGGCTATCCGGGCTATCGCGGTAGAGGACGACGAGGCCGTCGCCAAGCTCATCGCGCAGGTCCTCACGTCCTACGGCGTCGAGGTCTGCGGGACGGCCGGCACGGGAGAGGACGGGGTCGCGCTCGCCCGCCGGGAGCGACCGGACATCGCGCTCGTCGATCTCGGCCTGCCGAAGATGAGCGGCGAGGACGTCATCGCCACGATCCGCCAGGAGCTCCCCAAGACCGCGTGCATCGCGCTCACCGCCGTGGACATCCCGGCGCGCGTGCTCGCCGCCATGCGGGCGGGGGCGTCCGGGTACATCCTGAAGCCCTTCCACGCCGCCGACCTCACCAAGGCGGTCGAGGACGTGATCTCCGGCGAGGCCGCGCCCATCAGCCCGCGCGCGGCCAAGGTGCTCCTCGCCGAGCTGCGCGGCGATCCGCCGGATCAGAAGGCCAAGGACGGACCGGCGCTCTCGAAGCGCGAGCTCGAGGTGCTCCAGCTCCTCGTCCACGGCCACACGTACGCCGACGTGGCCCAGGCGCTCGGGATCGCCGAGGGCACGGTCCAGACGTACGTGAAGCGCATCTACGAGAAGATGGACGTCTCGACCAAGGCCGAGGCGGCCCTCCTGGCGGTCGCCCGCGGGCTCGTGAAGCCGTAGCGGCGCGCGTCAACGCTGGAATCTCGCGAGCATCCGTGGCGCTCCGGCCCTATGGGGCGGTGCGCCCTCGAGCGCGAGCGTCACGGCCGGGTACGGTCGGTTCCGGGCGCTCCTTGACTTCGGGGGGTCCACCCCTATAATGAGGCCCCTTTTTCGGGCCGAAACGTAGTCCAAATGCGCGTCAATATTGACGAAATCAAGGAGGCCGGCCTCCGGCGCTCGTGGGATGTCACCCGCGAGACGACCGACGAGATGGTCGCCGGCGACCAGGCGGGATACCGGGCTCGCGGCCCGTTCCACGTCGAGGCCCACCTCCAGAAGATCGAGCGGCGCGTCCGGGTCGACGCGCACGGGAAGGCCGAGCTGACGGTGCCCTGCGGGCGCTGCCTCGGGCCGGTCTCGATCGACCTGCCGGTCGACTTCGAGCTGACGCTCGTGCCGCGCGAGGAGTACGAGGAGGCGCGCCGCGCCGGTCGCGACGACAACACCGGTCCGGTGGCCGGCACGTTCGATCCCGAGGACGCGGAGGAGGATTTCTACACAGGCAAGGTGATCGATCTCGATCCCCTCGTCCGCGAGCAGCTCGTCCTCTCGCTGCCGGCCTACCCGGTCTGCCGCGACGACTGCAAGGGCCTGTGCACCGTCTGCGGGACGAACCTGAACGATCGGGACTGCGGCTGCGACCGCCACGTCCCCGACCCGCGCTGGGCGGGACTGAAGAACCTCAAGCTGCAGTAGAGTGAGCGGCCTTTCCGCTCGAGAAGGAGTCGGTCGTGGGTCTTCCGAAGAAGAGGACGAGCAGCATGCGCCGGAACCGGCGCCGCGCTGCCAACTTCAAGCTGAAGCCGGTCAACGTGGTGAAGTGCCCGAAGTGCAAGGAGCCCGTGCTCCCGCACCGGGCGTGCCCTTCCTGCGGGTCGTACAAGGGCGAGCAGGTCACCGAGGCCAGCAGCTAGCAACGAGGCCGTTCGCACCTGATGCCCGAGACGATCGCGCCGGTGGCCGTGGATGCCATGGGGGGTGACAACGCCCCCTCCGCGATCGTGCAGGGTGCAGTTAACGCAGCGCGCAACGGAGTCCCGGTGCTGCTCGTCGGCGCCGAGGAGGTCGTGCGCGCCGAGCTCGCGCGCCTGCGGGTCGGCGCCGGGCTGCCGCTCGAGGTTCACCATGCGCAGGAGGTGGTCGAGATGCACGACCACCCGGTGCAGGCCATGCGGCGCAAGAAGGACAACTCCATCCGCCTCTGCTTCGAGCTCGTGAAGGCGGGCCGGGCCTCGGCGATGGTGTCCGCGGGCAACTCGGGCGCGGTGATGGCGGGCGCGATCTTCGTGCTCGGCCGGCCCGAGGGCGTGGAGCGGCCGGCGATCATCTCCGCCCTCCCGGCGCCCAACTCGCCGATCCTCCTCGACATGGGCGCGGTGGTGGACTGCAAGCCCCTCCACCTCGTGCAGTTCGCGCTCATGGGCGAGGTGTACGCCCGCCGCGTGCTCGGGAAGGCCCGGCCCCGGGTGGCGATCCTCGCGAACGGCGAGGAGGAGTCGAAGGGCACCGAGCTCACCCGGCTCGCCGCGGCGGCGCTGCGCCGCTCCCGCATCCACTTCGTCGGCTACGCCGAGGGGCGCGACCTCCTCACGGGCGAGTTCGACGTCATCGCCACCGACGGCTTCACCGGCAACGTCGCGCTCAAGACGATGGAGGGCACGGCCCGCGTCGTCGCCGACGGCCTGAAGCGCGCCCTGACGAGCTCGCTCCCGGCGAAGCTCGGCGGGCTGCTCGCCTCCCGGGCCCTGCGGCGGATGAAGCGGCAGATCGACTGGCGCGAGGTGGGCGGCGCGCCGCTCGTCGGCGTGTCGGGCGTCGGCTTCATCAGCCACGGCCGCTCCGACGCGCTCGCCATCGAGAACGCCATCCGCCGCGCGCACGCGGCGGCGGGCACGCACTTCACGGACGAGATCGCCGAGGCGGTCGCCCCCGCGGCGACCCTCCTCGCCGAGGCGGAGGGGAACCTCCCCCCCGCCGGAACATCCACCGGTCCGTCTTCGACGGATCCCCTCCCTCCGCGCCCCCCGGCGCGGGCGGACGCCTGAACGAGGACCCCAGAGAGATGCGATCGCTCATCGCCGGCACCGGCTCCTACGCGCCCGAGAAGATCCTGACGAACGCGGATCTCGAGAAGATGGTCGAGACCAGCGATCAGTGGATCGTCGAGCGGACGGGGATCCGCGAGCGCCACGTCGCAGCGCCGGAGCAGGCCACGAGCGACCTCGCCCTCGTCGCGGCCGAGCGCGCCCTGAAGGACGCGGGCCTCGCCGCGGTGGACGTGGAGATGATCGTCGTCGGCACCATCACGCCGGACTACCCGTGGCCCTCCGCGGCGGCCGTCCTCCAGGGAAAGCTCGGGAACAAGAAGGCCTTCGCCTTCGACGTGTCCGCGGCCTGCGCGGGGTCGATCTACGCGCTCGCCATCGCCGACCGGTTCGTCGCGAGCGGCGCGGTCAAGAACGCGCTCGTCCTCGGCGTCGAGACCATCTCGCGGGTCACGGACTGGACCGACCGGAACACCTGCATCCTCTTCGGCGACGGCGCCGGCGCGATGGTGCTGAAGCCGACCGACGACCCGCGCCGCGGCGTGCTCACGACGCGCCTCCACGCCGACGGCGCGCTCGTGCCCATCCTCTACCAGCCGGGCGGCGGCTCGCGGGATCCGATCTCGGAGAAGGTGGTCCGCGAGCGCTCGCACTTCGTGAAGATGAACGGGCGCGAGGTGTTCAAGGTGGCGGTCCGGTCGCTCGAGGAGGCGAGCCGCGAGGTGCTCGCGGCGGAGCACCTCACGCCCGGTGACGTCACGTACGTCATCGCGCACCAGGCGAACCGGCGCATCCTCGACGCGACGCTGACGCGGCTCGGGGTGCCGCCGGAGAAGTGCTGGATGAACCTCGAGAAGTACGGCAACACCTCCTCGGCCAGCCTGCCGATGACGCTCGACGAGGCGCACCGCGCCGGCTGGTTCAAGCCGGGCGACATCATCCTCATGATGGCCATCGGCGGCGGCATGGCCTGGGGCGCCAGCGTGGTCCGCTGGTAGGGAGACGGGAACGGACGATGGGAAAGCTCGCATTCATCTTCCCCGGCCAGGGCTCGCAGGCCGTGGGCATGGGCAAGGACCTCCACGACGCGTTCCCCGAGGCGCGCGCCGTCTTCGAGGCCGTCGACGCGGCGCTCGGCGAGGCGCTCTCGGCGCTCTGCTTCGAGGGGCCGGAGGACCGGCAGAAGCTCACCGCCAACACGCAGCCCTGCATCCTCACGGTCTCGTCCGCGGCCGCGGCCGTGCTGGCGAAGGAGGGCGTCCGGCCCGACCTCGTCGCCGGCCACTCGCTGGGCGAGTACTCGGCGCTCGTCGCGGCCGGGGCGTGCACCGCCGCCGAGGCGGCGCGCGCGGTGCGCGCGCGGCACCTTCATGCAGGAGGCGGTGCCGGCGGGGCAGGGGGCGATGAGCGCGGTGCTCGGGCTCGACCCGGCCAAGGTGAAGGAGCTCTGCGCCGCGGTCGCCGTCGAGACCGGCCAGGTGGTGGCGCCCGCCAACTTCAACGAGCCGGCGCAGACCGTGATCGCGGGCGCCGCGGGCGCCGTCGAGAAGGCCGGCGCGAAGCTCAAGGAGGCGGGGGCCAAGCGCGTCATCCCGCTCCCGGTGTCCGCCCCCTTCCACTCGGCGCTCATGGAGCCGGTGAAGGCGCGGCTCGAGCCGGTGCTCCGCGGGATCGCCTGGAAGGCGCCCGCCTGCCCGGTCGTCACGAACGTCGAGGCCGCGCCCAACGCCGACGCGGCCCGGATCGTCCCGCTCCTCGTCGAGCAGGTGACCGCCCCCGTGCGCTGGATCGAGTGCGTGGAGCGGCTCGTCCGCGAGGGCGTGACGCGGGTGGTCGAGGTCGGTCCCAAGACCGTCCTCTCCGGGATGGTCCGCCGCATCGACAAGAGCGTCGAGGTGTGGAACGTGGAGGACCGCGCCTCGCTGGAGAAGACCCTCGCCGCCCTCCGGGCGTAGCGCCGGGGAAGGAGAGAAGACGTGTTCGACTTCCAGGGAAAGGTCGCGCTGGTCACGGGCGCCTCGCGCGGCATCGGCCGGGCGGTGGCGGTGACGCTCGCGAAGGGCGGGGCGAGCGTCGCCCTCAACTACGCCGGCAACGAGGCGGCCGCGGCCGAGGCGCTGAAGCTCGTCCAGGAGGCGGGCGCGCCCCGGGCCGAGCTCTTCAAGTTCGACGTCGCCGACCCGGCGGCGTGCGCCGCGGCCGTCGAGCAGATCGCCGGCGCCTGGGGCGGGCTGCACGTCCTCGTCAACAACGCCGGCATCGCGCTCGATCAGCTGGTCATGCGCATCAAGGACGAGGACTGGAGCCGTCAGCTCCAGGTGAACCTCACCGGCGCCTTCAACCTCACCCGCGCGGTGGCCCGCCCCATGATGAAGCAGCGGGGCGGCGCGATCGTGAACCTCACCTCGGTGGTCGGCGAGATGGGGAACGCCGGGCAGGCCGCCTACGCGGCCACCAAGGCCGGCCTCATCGGCCTCACCAAGGCGGTGGCCCGGGAGCTCGCCTCGCGCGGCGTCCGCGTCAACGCGGTCGCGCCGGGCTACGTGGACACGGACATGACCCACGCGCTGCCCGAGGCGGCGCGGACCAAGCTGCAGGAGATGATCCCGCTCGCGCGGATCGGCTCGGCCCAGGACGTGGCCGACGCCGTGGCCTTCCTCGCGAGCGATCGAGCGTCGTACGTGACCGGCGAGGTCCTGCGGGTCAACGGCGGGATGTACATGTAGCCGCGGGATCCCCTGCGGCCGAACCCACAACGGAGGAGCGCAGCCATGTCGGCAACCATCGAGCAGAAGGTCAAGAACATCATCGCGGATCAGCTGGGCGTGGGCGAGGAGGAGATCAAGCAGACCTCGAGCTTCATCGAGGACCTCGGCGCCGACTCGCTCGACATCGTCGAGCTCGTCATGGCCATGGAGGAGGAGTTCGAGGTCGAGATCCCGGACGAGGAGGCGGAGAACATCAAGACCGTCCAGGACGCGGTGAACTACATCACGACCCACAAGAAGTAGCCGCCGGATCCCCCCGGGCGGTCGGGGCCCGCCTCGCCGCCGGGGAGATCGGCCGTGCCGTCCCGCTCGGACCGGAGCACGAGCGGTCGTCGTCCTTTTCTCTCGAACGAGGTGTGCAGCGATGAGCAGGCGTCGGGTGGTGGTGACGGGGTTGGGGTTGATCACGCCCGTGGGCATCGGGGTCGAGGAGACCTGGGGCGCCCTCGTGTCCGGGCGGAGCGGGATCGGGCCGATCACGCAGTTCGACGCCTCCACCTTCCCCAGCCGCATCGCGGGCGAGGTGAAGGGGTTCGATCCCGAGAAGTGGATGGAGAAGAAGGAGGCCCGCCGGAACGACCGCTTCATCCACTTCGCGGTGGCCGCGGCCGACATGGCCATGAAGGACTCCGGCCTCGACATGTCGAAGGAGGACCCGGAGCGGGCGGGCGCGATCATCGGCTCCGGCCTCGGCGGCCTCGCGACCATCGAGGACTCGCACAAGACCTACCTCGAGAAGGGCGTGAAGCGGATCAGCCCGTTCTTCGTCCCGAGCCTCATCATCAACCTGGCCCCGGGCCAGATCACGCTCCGCTACGGGATGAAGGGCCCGAGCTTCTCCACCGTCTCGGCCTGCGCCACCGGCAACCACTCGATCGGCGACGCGATGATCTACATCGAGCGCGGCACCGCCGACGTGATGATCGCCGGCGGCGCCGAGGCCACGATCACGCCGCTCGGCACGGGCGGGTTCTGCGCCGCCCGCGCGCTCTCCGAGCGGAACGACGCGCCCGAGAAGGCGAGCCGCCCGTTCGACAAGGGGCGCGACGGGTTCGTGCCCGGCGAGGGCGCGGGCATCCTCGTCCTCGAGGAGTACGAGCACGCGAAGCGGCGCGGCGCGCGGATCTACGCCGAGCTCTGCGGGTACGGCGCGTCGAGCGACGCCTACCACATCACGGCGCCCTCGCCGGAGGGCGAGGGCGGGCAGCGGGCGATGCGGATGGCGCTCCGCGACGCGGGCCTCGCGCCCGAGGCGGTGGGCTACGTCAACGCGCACGGCACCTCGACGCCCGCCGGCGACCTGGCCGAGTCGCAGGCCATCAACAAGGTCTTCGGCGACCACGCGCAGAAGGGGCTCATGGTCTCCTCGACCAAGTCGATGATCGGCCACCTCCTGGGCGGCGCGGGCGGTGCGGAGGCCGTCGTCACGGTCCTCTCGATCGCGCGCGGCGTCCTCCACCCGACGATCAACGTCGAGGAGCAGGACCCCGAGTGCGCCCTCGACGTCATCCCGAACCAGGCGCGCGAGGTGCGCGTCCAGGCGGCGATGTCCAACTCCTTCGGGTTCGGCGGCACCAACGCGGTGCTCGTGTTCAAGCGAGTGTGAGAAGCAGGCCTCAGAGGACGAGCTCGATGGCGGACAAGCTCATGGCCAGCTCGGATCACGCGGGCATCGCGCTCCGCGCCGTCGCGGCGCGCGCCGCCGCGGTGGCGGGGTTCGAGGTGGACGAGCGGGGCCCGGCGCCGGGCGAGCGCGCGGAGTATCCGGCCGAGGCGCGGCGGGTGGCCGAGGCGGTCGCCGCCGGGGAGGCCCGGTTCGGGATCCTGGTGTGCGGGACCGGCATCGGGATGTCGATCGCGGCCAACAAGGTCCGCGGCGTGCGCGCGGCGGTCTGCACGACCGAGTACGAGGCGCGGATGGCGCGGGCGCACAACGACGCGAACGTCCTGTGCCTCGGGGAGCGGGTCCTCGGGGCGGGGGTCTGCGAGGGCATCGTG
>JAEYOU010000664.1 GCA_023411405.1 Pseudomonadota bacterium
AGCTCCGGCCGGCTTTCGGACGCCGCTAGCGCTGCAGGGTCAGCAACCCCGGCCGCCAGGGGATGAGGTTGTACTCGCCGCCGCAGTTCGTGCAGCCCTGATAGAGGAGCTGGAGGTTGCACGGATCGACGGTCCGGGTCTGGTCCGGGTTCTTGCGGACGAGATCCCCGTGGCTGATGCTGTTCGTCCAGGCGCTGCCGCTGAACGTGACGTTGTTCGCGCCGGCGAACGGGTTGCTCTCGGACGCGGCGAGCGGCGTCCAGGAGCCGCCGAGGCTGGTGGCGGTGAACGAGCGGAAGTACCGCCCGCGGCTCCCGATCGCCTCGACGATCATGAGGTACCGGTTCTGCCCCTGGACCGTGTAGACCTGCACCGCCTCGAACAGATTGTTGGTGGAGTCCGTCATGATCGTCGTGGCGGCGGGGAACGTCCCGGGGAAGTTCCCGATCGGCATGCTGGACCTGTAGATGCGCCCGTTGTCGCCGGCGAAGAACAGGTAGCAGGTCGAGGCGTCGCAGATCACCACCTGATCGATCGGCCCCGTGCCCGAGTCGGAGATGCTGTTCGAGTACAGCGAGGCTTCACCCGACCAGCTGTTCGGATTGGTCGGATTGGTCGAGGTCAGGTAGCGGAACGGCGTCGCGCCCCACTGCGTCGTGAGCACCCAGATGTTCTTGGGGGCGAAGTAGATGACCTCGGGCGCGACCGCGCCCCTGTTCATCTGGGTCTGGGTGGCCGAGGAGAACTGCGACCAGTCGGCGAAGCTCGCGTAGCTGGAGCCGTAGCTCCCGCCGCTGGTCACGTTGGACATGTAGACGTGGTGGAGGCCGTTGTAGTCGAACGTGGTGAAGTCCTTGAGGGAGACGTAGCCGGACCGCGGGTTCGTGAGCGGGCCGGTCGAGGTCCACCGGAACGTCGAGGGGAGCGAGCAGGTCGAGCCGCCGTTGAACGTGGCGGTGACCGAGCGCGCCGCCGTCATCGAGAGGATGCAGCTCCCGGTGCCGGAGCAGGCGCCGCTCCAGCCGCCGAACGTCGACCCGGACGCCGCGGCCGCCGAGAGGGTCACGGTGCTGCCGCTCGCGAAGCTGGCGCTGCAGGACGAGCCGCAGTTGATGCCGGACGGCGACGAGGTGACGGTCCCGGTCCCGGCGCCGCTCTTGGCGACGGTGACGGCGTACGTCGTGACCTGCGAGGTGAACGTGGCGGTGACCGACCGGGAGGCCGTCATCGACACGGTGCAGGTGGAGGTGCCGCTGCAGCCGGCGCCGCTCCAGCCGGAGAACGTGGAGCCGCTCGCCGCCGCCGCGCTCAGGGTCACGGCCGCGCCGCTCGCGAAGCTGGCGCTGCAGGCGGAGCCGCAGCTGATGCCGGACGGGTTCGAGCTCACCGTGCCGGTGCCCGTGCCCGCCCGGTTCACGGTCAACGCGAACGTGCTCACGCTGCCGCCGGCGACGCTGATGCCCGAGATCTTCGGGTTGTCCGGGCCGCCCGCCCGCGTGAACGCGATCACCACCTGGCCGCTCGAGCTCGCGGTGGTGTTGAACGCCCGGGCGATGGCCCGGTTGGCGCCGCCCGCCTCGACGAAGATGTCGAAGGCGGTGAGGACGGTCTGGCCGTTGATCGCGACGTTGAACGTGCGCTGGCCGGCCGCCGTCCAGTAGCTCTCCGCGAAATAGAGCGTCACCGCCTGGGCGCTGCCCGGCGCGCGGTTGGGGATCGTGTACGTGAACTCACCGTACCGCTCCGTCTGGAAGACCGCCTGCGGCGGCACCGCGCCGGTGATCTGCGCCGTGTCGATGGCGGAGGTGGTGGAGTAGGTGCTGCCGCCGGTGAAGTAGGCGTCGGCGACGAACGTCCCGGCCGCCGCGCCGCCCGGGTTGACGGACAGGACGGTCCCCACGTCGGGCTGGTTGAAGGTGGCCGTCACCGAGCAGGAGGCGTTCATGGTGACGACGCCGGACGCGAACCCGGAGCAGGTGCTGCTCCAGCCCGCGAAGGTCGAGCCGCTCGCGGCCGCAGCCGTCAGGCTCACGGTCGTGCCCGCGGTGTAGCTGGCGCTGCAGGTCCCGCCGCAGTTGATGCCCGAGCCGGAGACCGTGCCGCTGCCCGTGCCGGCCTTGACGACGGTGAGCGTGGCGCCCGTCGAGGTCGTCCCGAAGGTCGCCGTGACCGACCGCGCCGCCGACATCGTCACGGTGCAGCTCGCGGTGCCGGTGCAGGCGCCGCTCCAGCCGGTGAAGGTGGAGCCGCTCGCCGGGGCCGCCGTCAGGGTCACGACGGTGCCGGAGGCGAACGAGGCGCTGCAGGTGCTCCCGCAGCTCACGCCGGACGGGGAGGAGGTGACGGTGCCGGTGCCCGCGCCGCTCCGGGTCACGGTCAGCGCGTAGGTGGTCGGGTTGGTGCCGCTGCCGCCGACCACGTCGAACGTCTGGAGCGCGGGCTGGCCGGAGCCGCTGCCGCAGAACCCGAGCGTCACCGATGCGGAGGGCGCGATGTTCGTGTTGTAGTCGGCGGGCCGGATGGTCAGGACGCCGTTGCTCACGCTCGACGTGCCGCTCCAGAGGTTGCCGAGCGTGGAGCCGTTGAGCGCCACGCCGAGCGTCCAGCTCGTGACCGCAGCGGTGCTGCGGTTCGCGATCGTGATGTTGGCGCAGTAGCCGCCGCCCCACGAGTCCACCACCATCGTGGCGTCGACGCCGTTGGTCGTGAGCGCCGCCGCCGGCTGGGCGGAGGCGAGGAGCGCCGCCGCGAGCACCAGGGCGAGGCGCGTGGGAAGTCGAAGCTTCATGATCTCTCCTCGGCGGCACACGGGGAGCCGCCTGCGAGGTGCAGCGGTTGGGGACCGACACGGGAACTGCCCGCTTCACACGCCAACGAGGCGTGTGAGCGTTCACATCGGGAGATACCTCGCTTCTGCCAGCTTCGATGGGTCTCGTCAACGCCCCGTCCCGCTACGAGAGCGAACTCCGCGGAGGTCGAGGTGATTTCGAGCGAGGAACGCTGGCCATGGCGCGTCAGGGCGCGGCCGGAGCGCCGGGCGTCTCCCCGATCCTCCAGAGCCCGCGCAGCCGGACGCGGACGTGGTCGCTCCCGACGTACGGCAGCGCCCACTCCGGCACGGCGGCGGCGGCACGCCGGATCCCGAGCTGCGCGCGGACGGCCGGGGGCGGCCCCTTCGCGAGGAGGCTCACGGCCCACGCCGGCCCGGATCCTTCGGCGAGCCGGGGCGCGAGCTCCTCCCACGAGTCGAGCCGCGCCGCCGCCCACCGCGGCGGGCGGAGATACGGCGTCTGGAGGTGCGCGTCGAAGTCCCAGAACGGCTCGGCGTTCTCGCCCACGACGAAGAACCGGGCCTCCGGCGTCCGCCGGGCGACCGTCCAGACCGCGCCCTGCACCGTGAGGTCGTGCATCACGGGCAGCGCGAGGCTCCCCGCGAGCCAGACGAGGTTCAGGGCGACGAGCCCCACCGCCGCCGGCCGCGCCCACCGGCGCCGCACAAGCCACCCGGACCGCAGCGCGGGATCGAGGAGGAGGAGCGCGGCCATCGCGGCGGCGAGCGGGGCGAGCGGGAAGAGGAACCGCAGCTCCTTGTGCGCGAGCGCGCTGTGGCCCACGACGAGCGGCAGCGTGGTCCAGGTGAGCGGGTCGCGCCGCGCCCGGAGCCAGAAGACGACGACCGCCAGCCCCACGAGCGCGGGGAGCGGCGGCCAGGTCGCGGCGAGATCGACGACGTACTGGTGGAAGGGCGCGGTGCCGAAGGTGTTCGCGCGCCCCTCGATGAGGTTCGCGCGCAGGTAGTTCCACGGCGTGAGCGTCCAGGCGCCGTACCCCCAGCGATCGACGGCGAGCCCGAGCGCCGCCATGAGGGCGACGCCCGTGGCGAGCGCCAGGAAGGGCCTGACGGCGCGGCGGACGAGCAGGATCCACGCCCCGAACCCTGCCACGCAGAGCCCGAGCTGGTAGCGGGCGTCGAAGGCGAGACCGAGGAGCAGCCCGGCGACGAGCCCCGCCCGGACCGGCCGCGCCTCGAGGAGGAGGAAGGCTGCGACGCCCGCGGCGAGGAAGGCGCCCGAGACGCTCTCGGAGGAGGTCCGGACGGAGAGGTAGGGGAGGAAGAAGCTGAAGAGGCAGGCGGCGAGGAGCCAGGAGCGGGCGCGCCCCTCCGGCACGCGGCGCGCCAGCGCGGCCCACAGGAGGAGCAGCGCGGCGAGGTTGAGGAGCGCGCTCCCCAGCCGGAAGGTCAGCATCGCCGCCGAGGGTGCGCGCGCGCCGGCGGCGGCGAGCGCCCGGTCCACGGCCGCGTAGGCGGCCGGCTGGAGGTACGGGCGGAGCCGGTGGCTGTGCTCCCAGGGCAGGTACGCGGCGTGCGTCTTCCCGCGCTTCTCGCTCGCGAACTCGATCGTCTGGAAGTACTCGTCGGGGTGATGGAACCCGACGCTCCGCCACGCCGCGAAGCAGTACAGGCAGAGCGCGGCGGCGGCGAGCGCGATCCGGAGCCTCGGCACGGGTGCCACGAGAGCATGGGCGCGGCCCGCGTGCCACTTTCGCTCGCCGGACGGGCCTGGGCGGAGGACCCCGCGCGCCCGCGGAGGCGAACGCGCGCGGGCGGACCGCGCCTCAATCGTCGATCGGCGCCACCCCGTCGTCCCCCGGCTTGTCCGCCTCGCGGACGCTGCCGCCGGGCGGGCTCTCGAGCGTCCCCTCCGGCGTCCGGATCCGCACGCCGATGCCGTACTCCGGGGCGTCGCACGCGTCGTACCGCGTCCCCGAGTACCGGAGCGTCCGCTCGCCTCCGGGGCGGCGGTCCTCGCTCGTCTTCTCGAGCCGCTGCTCCTCCCAGCGCACCTGCTCGCCGTCGTCCGCGTTCGGGATCTCGGCGACGACCTCCTCGGGATCGCCGAACCCATGCACCTGGCGCTTCACGCGCTCGGCGTCCACCTCGACCTGCACGGTGGTCGCCGAGCGGCCGCTGCTCGCGTGCACGGCCTTGACGGTCACGCCCTCCGACAGCGTGCGTGGGCCTGCATCCGGCGTGGAGCGCTCCGAAGGGCGCTTCCCCTGCTTGCTGCGCCTGCGCGCCATCGCTCTCTCCTGATCGAGTTCGCTACAAGAGGTGATGCCGGACGCGCGCCGCTTCAACGCAGGAGATCGGGTCAAACGGGATGTGCGCGGGGCGCACGCG
>JAEYOU010000695.1 GCA_023411405.1 Pseudomonadota bacterium
GGCCGAGGCCGGTGGGTGGACCGGCCGCGTCCGGCTGACGGGCCTCGCGCCCGAGGGCGCGCCGTGCCGGTTCCCCGCGGAGCTCGAGCTCGCCGCGCGCGGGGGCGCCGGGAGCGTGCGCGTGCGCACGCTCGACGTGCAGTGCGAGTGAGGGGGACGGGGCGAGCCGGCGGGGGGCTCGCCTGGCGGCAGAAAGCAAGACCGCGCCCCCGGTGCTCCGGAGGCGCGGCGCGGGAGACGAGATCCGCTCAGCTCGGCGTCACAGGGTGAGCCCGGTGCCGCTGGCGGGGCGCTCGCCCCCCTCGAGAGCGCCGTCCAGCTTCGGATCCGTGACGAGGGCGTTCACGGCGCGGACCAGGGCGTCGGACAGCGTCTCCATGTAGTTCTCGGCCTTGTACGACCGGCCCCAGCGCTTGGCCGCGCCGGTGACGAGGCCCGTCCAGAGCTGCTTGCCCTTCGCGTCCTCGACGGTGACGAGCATGGCCACCGCGCCGTTGTACATGTTGCTCTCGTCCACCATGAACCGGGTCACCTTCCCGGAGATCACGTACCGCGCCCCCTCGTCGACCACGGGGATGCCCGCCTCCCGGAGCATGCCCGCGAGCGTCGTCGAGCACCACGTCCCGACGTCGTCCTTCGTCGTGACGGTCCGGGGGACGTCCTCCTCGTTGTTGCGCCCGATGAGCTGCTTGTCCTCGCGCGCGTCGGTGAAGGGCTTCACCTGGACCTTGTCGAGCTCGAAGAGGCGCGCCGCCTCGTTGAGCACCTTGGCGGTGCTGTCCGTCGGCCTGAAGCGGAGGGGGACGCCTTCGAGGCCGGTGGCGCCGAGGGCGAGGAGGAGCGCGAGTGCGGTGCGGATCATCGATGAGGTCTCCGTGGGTGGAGGTGACGCCGAAGCTGTAGCAGAGGTGCGGGCGGCGGCAAAGGCGGAGGAGGCGGGGCGGGGGCCCGCCGGGGAGGGCCCGGGCGCCGCTCGCGCGGACGCCCGGGCCCCGACACCATCACTGACAGTGCCGCTGGAACTCGTACCAGCCCGTCTGCCAGGCGGCGTCGGTGTACTGCCGATCACCGTTGGGATCGCAGTACCCGCCGGCGTAGCTCATCGGGCAGAACTCGGTGCCGGGCAGGTTGTAGCAGAGGTTGGGGTCCTCACCCGGCTGCGCGCGACTCCTCGCGTTGGCGCAGCAGCCCGCCTGCGGAGCGCCGACGCCGCCGCCGCCCTTCAGGTAGTCCCACTCGGCGTCGCTGTCGACCCGGTTGTACACGTAGTTGGGGTCAGGGTTGTCCCACAGCGCGTCGAAGAACAGGGCTGCGCGCACCTCGGGGTTGCCGTTCAGGCTCGCGTACTCGCTCCGGAGGTTCCTGAACGCCTCCGGCCTCGGCACGTTCCCGAAGTCCGGCATGATCTCGAGCATGCCGATCTCGGTGAGGAAGTAGCGGAAGGCCGAGGCGCCCGTGCAGCCGGAGGCCACGAACATCTGCTCGCACCGGGCCAGGTACTGGGTCGTGGTGCTCCCGCCCTGGTTGTACGCGTTGATCGCGATCCCATCCAGCCGGTCGAGGTTCCCGCCGTTCGCGCAGAGGTTCTCGATGATCTCGGGGGTCTTGGCGTTCGCGCAGTCGAACACCGGCGAGAGCAGCCTCAGGTTGGAGAACTCGCTCCGGAGCGGCAGCAGCGCGTCGATGATCGCCTGGTTGTAGGTGGCGATGTCCTCGGCGCTGGGATCCGTCCTGTTGTCGCTGGGGAGCGGCCAGTACTCCCTGTTCGGCTCGTTCGCGCCGGCGATCACGTAGAACGGACCGTGGATGCCCCCGGCCATGCCGCGGAGGTGATCGGCGTAGTCCGAGGCCTGGGAGTAGCCCGGGAGCTCGTGCTCGATGCCTGCGCGGAGGATGGGCGTCAGGCCGAGGGCGATGGCGTTGTTCATCGCCGGGATGTACCTGTAGCCGGCGCCCAGATCCGCGTCGATCTCGAGGTAGTAGCCGAACCCGAGCTCAGCGGTCCTCGCCATGCTGGGTTGCGGAGCATCGGTATACGGGCGGGCGGTGTTGATCCCGAACTTCAGGTGCCCCGCCGAGGCTGCCACGCAGCGCTGGCTGCCGCCCGCCGCGGTCCATGTGCCGCCGGCGGTGCAGAGACTGTAGGTCCCGGACTGGTTGCAGATCGTCTCGCCGGCCCCGGCGACGACCGCGAGCCCGCGGTAGTCGGTGCCGCTGCAGACCGGGTCGCAGCTCGCCTGGGCGGGCGTGGCGGTGAACGTGGCCTGGAGGGAGGAGCCGCCGAAGCAGACCGGGTACGTGCACGCTCCGTTCTGGATGATCTGGCCGGAGGGGCAGCAGTTGACCCTGGTGGTCCCGCTCATGCAGGCCGAGGAGCCGGGGATCGCGCTCGCGGAGCACTGCAGGCCGCTGCCGCAGGCGGGGACGGAGGAGCAGACGCCGTTGACGATGTTCTGGCCGGAGGGGCAGCAGTAGACCCTGGTCGTGCCGCTCATGCAGGCGGAGGAGCCCGAGATCGAGCTGGCGGAGCACTGCAAGCCGCTGCCGCAGGCGGGGACGGAGGAGCAGACGCCGTTGACGATGTTCTGGCCGGAGGGGCAGCAGTAGACCCTGGTCGTGCCGCTCATGCAGGCGGAGGAGCCCGAGATCGAGCT
>JAEYOU010000714.1 GCA_023411405.1 Pseudomonadota bacterium
CGACGGGCCGTCAGCGCGCCCCGCGCGCGCCACCGTCGAGCCGCGCGCGCAGCGCGCGCCGACACGCCTCCGCCTCTCGCTCGAGCGGCATCCGCTCGTACCCGTGCGCGAGCCACTCCTCGCCGTACCGTCGCGCGAACGCCGCCTCGCCGAGCCGCGCGATCTGCTGGACGTGGCCGAGCTCGTGCGCCAGCAGGAGCAGCCCCTCGCGCGTGCGCTCGGAGTAGGGGCGCGCCAGGTAGACGACGCGGCCGAACGCCATCCCGGCGGTCCGCGGCGGCCGCTCGAGCCAGCGGGCGACGAGCCGGGCGTCCTCGATCACCGCGACGCGCGCGAGATCGAGCGAGGGGAAGAGCCACCGCAGGCGCCGCGCCGTCTCCTCGGAGAGCGGCCGGCGGGGCTTCCGTGCGTTGAGACCGCGCATCGCGAGCTTGCCGGCGTGGTACGCGACCACCATCGTGGCGCGCGCGATGCACCGGCCTCGCGCGAGGACGGATCGGAGGGAGCGAGCGATGAAGCGAGCGATCGGAGTCATGCTGGCCGGGGTCGTGGGTGCCGCGCCGCTGGTCGTGCCCGGGGTCGCATCCCCGCACGGAGGGGAGGGTGGCGGCGGGGCGTGTCGAGCCGGTGACGGGCGAGGCGGGGGCATGCACGACGTGCACGACATGATGGGCATGATGGACGGAGGCGGGATGATGGACCCCGGCCGCGGGGACGGGCCCGGCGTCGTGGGCGCCGGCCTCGGCCCGCTCTGGCGGATCGAGCTGACGGACGTGCAGCGGAAGCAGCTCACGCGGATCTCCGACGCGCTCCGCCGCGCCCACTGGGCCACGATGGGCAGGATGCTCGACGCGCGCGCGCGGCTCCGGGACGTGATGGAGCAGCCCCAGCCCGATCCGAGGCAGGTGGGCGCCGCGTTCGCCGAGGTGAGCAAGCTCCGGCAGGAGATGCTCGAGGCGAGCGTGCGTGCCCGTAACGAGGCCCGGGCGCTGCTCACTCCGGCGCAGCGTGAGCAGCTCGACCGCCGGCGCGTCCGGGGTGGAGGGCCCGGGGCGGCGGCGGAAGCCGACGCCGGCGGGCAGGAGGAGCATCGCTGACCGCGGGCCGCGACGTCAGCGCGCCCGGACGAGCAGCCACGCGACCACGCCGGCGTGATCGCTCGGCCAGCGGCCGCCCTCGCGCTCCCAGGGGCGATCGCCCATGACGTCGAGGAGCAGCGGCCGGGCCGGTCCGCGCGTGAGGACGTAGTCGATCCGTTCGTCGAGCGGCGGCGCCGGCGGCGACGGGACGGTGAGGTCCTCCGCCCAGCAGCAGGTGAACCCGGGGCGGCGCGGGTGCCGCTCCGCCCACGCGTCCTCGAACCCCGCGGCGGCGAGCACGGCCGCGCCCTCCGTGCCGGGGTCGGAGTTGAGGTCGCCGACGAGCACGACCGGCCCGCTCGCGCTCGCGAGCGCCGCCGCCAGCTCCTGCGCCTGCGCGGTGCGGACCTGGGGGTGGAACGCCTCGAGGTGCGTGTTCACGAACCGGAACCACGGGCCGTGGCGGACCTGCGCCTCGACGGAGACCCAGCCGCGCTCGACCGACACCGCCGTCCCCAGGACCTGCACCGGCAGGAGCGTGGAGTAGACCTGCGCCGTCGGGCTGCGGGTCTCGACGTCCGCGCGCGCCAGCACCACGAGGTGATCGGTCAGCCGCACGTCCTCGCCCGTCGCGATCGGGGCCTCGAAGTCGAACAGCTCGAGCTCCGCGGCGACCCGGTAGCGGAGGCCGCGCCGCTCGAGCGCGGCGAGCAGCTCCGGGACGTAGTCGTAGACCACCGTCGTGGCGGGCGCACCGCCGCCCTGGAGCGCGTCGCCGGGCGCCTGGATGCGCCAGGTGTACGCCTCCTGCAGGCCGACGAGCGCAGGGCGCGTCCAGGCGAGCTCCTCGGCGATGGCCTCCACCCGGACGTGGAAGTCGTTCCGGTTCACCATCGTCCAGACGCCGGTCGTCGCGGCGAGGAAGTCGGCGGGGGTGGTCGCCGCGATCACCGGGGTGAGGTCCGCGCCGAGGTACAGGTTCCGGGTGAGCACGCCGACGGGCGCGCCGACCGGATGCGCGCCGCGAGGGCCGCCGCCGAGCGCGGCGGCGGGCGCCGGTGCGAGGACGGCGAGGAGGAACGCGGCGAGGGCGGACGACGGGAGCAGGCGGCGCATGCGAGATCTCCTCGGCGGGCGTGGGTGCCCGGGGACGCGAACGGACGGTAATCCAGGCGTGGCGTCGCCGCGCAGTGCTGTCGGGGGCGTGCCGGGCGGGTGCAGGTGCCTGGCGCCACCTCGCGATCGAGCGGCGGAGTTGCAGGGTGCGCACTCCTCCCGGAGCGGCGAACCACGGCCGCGTGCGTCGGCGCGGGGGGCACGGTAAGCAAACCGCCATGGAACGGACGCTCGAGGGGCGGGTCGCGCTGGTGGCGGGCGGGACGCGCGGCGCAGGGCGGGGCATCGCGGTCGAGCTGGGCGCGGCGGGCGCGACGGTGTACGTGACCGGACGCTCGACCGGCGCCCGGCGATCGGAGATGAACCGTCCGGAGACGATCGAGGAGACCGCGGCGCTCGTCGAGCGGGCGGGCGGCCGCGGGATCCCCGTCGAGGTGGATCACCTCGTCCCAGCGCAGGTGCGCGCGCTCGTGGCGCGCATCGCGGCGGAGCAGGGCGCGCTCCACCTGCTCGTGAACGACATCTGGGGCGCCACGGTGATGGAGTGGGGGAAGACGGTCTGGGAGTCCTCCCTCGACCTCGGCCTGCGATCGCTCCGCTCCGCGATCGACGCCCACGCCATCACCAGCCACTTCGCCCTCCCGCTCCTGCTTCGGTCGCCGGGAGGGCTCGTCGTCGAGGTGACCGACGGGACGGCGGAGTACAACGCCGCGCGCTACCGCGTCTCCTTCTTCTACGACCTGGCGAAGGCCGCCAACCTGCGCATGGCGTTCGCCCTTGCGCACGAGCTCGGCCCGCGGGGCGCGACCGCCGTCGCCCTCACGCCGGGCTGGCTCAGGTCCGAGGTGATGCTGGATGCCTACGGCGTCACCGAGGCCACCTGGCGCGCGGCGACGGCCCGAGAACCCCACTTCGCCATCTCGGAGAGCCCGGCGTACGTCGGCCGGGCGGTGGTGGCGCTCGCGTCCGATCCCGAGGTGTCGCGCTGGAACGGCAGCTCCCTCTCGAGCGGCCAGCTCGCGCGCGTCTACGGCTTCACCGACGTGGACGGCAGCCAGCCGGACGCGTGGCGGTACCTCGTCGAGGTCCAGGATCCGGGCAAGCCCGCCGACGTGACCGGGTACCGGTGACCCGATACCCGGTCCGTCGCACCTTCACCGCCGCAGCGTCGCGAACACGCCGCCGATGCGATTGGCGGCGTCGCTCTCCACGCCCGCGAGGTTGGTCCACGTGAAGTGGGCCCCCACGTCGAGGGTCCGCATCGGCGTCCAGACGGCGCCGAGCGAGACGGGGACGGTGTAGTAGTCGCCGTACCCGCCGACCTCGGGGTTGAGCGGGCCGTTGGCCGCGATGGCGCCGACGGCCGCGATCGCGGGCGTGACCTGGACCTGGACGGTGGCGGGGAGGAGCAGGTACTCGCGGTTGTCCACCGATCCGGTCGGGACGAGCACGCTGTAGGAGCCGAGCGAGATGGGCGTGCCGGTGACCTTGGCGGACTCGTCTCGGTCGCTGAGGCCGAAGTTGAGCGCGGGCGCGACGAGGACGGCCACGGGGCCGAGGCTCCCCCGGGCGATCGCGCCGATCTCTCCGCTCCACGCCGAGGGATCGATCGGCGCCCAGTTGACCGCCAGCCGTGCGGCCAGGTTCACCGGTCCCTGCGCACCCAGGCCGTACACGGTCTCGAGGCTGACGTCGTTGTACGTCTCGGCGCACCCGGCCTCCTCGTCGCCGAGGCAGACGCCGAGGAAGTGGCGCACCCCGACGGACCACTGGTCCGTCAGCCCGTACGAGATGCTGGGGTTGAGGAAGACGGGTTCTCCGACGCGATCGGAGGACAGGTTCGACTGGAGCGGCGCCCAGATCTCGACCATGTCCTGCCGGAGCGTCAGCGGGCGCTGGGTGAGCTCGGTCGGCCAGGTGGCGGAGGTCTGGGCAGCGGTCCTCGACGGCAGGCCGGCGAGGACGACCGCCGCCAGAGCAGCGGCGCGGAGCAGGTGCGGGTTCATCGGTTCCCCCTCGGTGGTACGGGTTTCACGTCCACGTTGTGCCCGGCGCAGCGTCGCGGCCACCAGCGACGGCGACCCGCGGGCGGCGCGCGGGACGAGCGGGCCACCGCTCGCGGGCTTCGTGCGTACCGAACCGGACGCGCTCGCCCGTCCGGCCCCCTCCGCGCAAGCCGCCGGGATCCGTACGGGTTCGGCGGCGCGGCGCCGCCGAGGTGCGGAGCCCGGACCCGGGGTTGCCAATCGATTGCGCTGGCTGCGGCGATCGTGCGAGCATCGCGGAACTCATTCATCGCCGGCTTCCGGAGGTCGCCCATGCATACCTCGGCTTCGCCATGGCGTCGGCTCGCCTCGATCGCGCTCCTGGCGGCCCTTCCGCTCGGGTGCGCGACCGCGGGCAACGCGCAGGTCGCGTGCCTCGGCCGGTACGAGGTGCAGCAGACGTCCTTCAACGCCGCGCGGCAGCAGGCGTCCGAGGCGGGGGATCTCCTCGCGCAGCGGCTCGGACGGCGCGCGCTGGTCGTCGAGGCGAAGTTCGATCGGTTCCGCGCCGTGCTCGACGACGAGGCCGCCGATCCGGCCGCGCGGGTGAAGCTCGTCGTCACGCACGGCGAGGGAGAGACCTGGTCGGTCTCGGTCGTGAAGGCGTCGCCGGACGAGGACGAGCGCGTCCGGCGCATCCGCGCGCAGGTCGAGCAGGCGCTGAGGACGCTCGGGGTCCGCTTCACCTTCGATCTCTCGGACCAGGACCTCGAGCCGTGAGGGCGTTCCCGCGGACGATCAGGGCGCGAGCTTGCCGTCCTCGCGGCCCCCGTGGTCCATGAACCAGTGCCAGCACCGCTCCTCCTCGAACGCCTTCGCGAGCGGGCGATGGCTCACGTCGATCGCGGCGAGCGTGAGGAGCCGTTCACTGCCCGTGTTGAAGAGGTAGCGGCGGTAGAGCGAGTAGTACTCGGTCTCGGTGATCGGGGATCCGCCGACCGTGCGCACCTCGTTCGCGTAGGCCTCGTCCACGGCCTCGAGGACGGGCACCGCGCTCGCCGTCTGCACCGGGCTGTCCGCGAGCGGGTCCGGGATGGCGCGGCTCCCGAGCGAGTCCAGGAACCGCTCGCCGCAGGTGGGCGCGTGCGCGCCGCAGGCGTAGATGGGCTCCGGCGGAGGAGGCGGCGCGGGGGGCGGCGTGAAGGTGCAACCAGCAGTGAAGGCGAGGGCAAAGACGACGAGACCGCTCCGCATGGTCTCCTCCGGGCGCCGGTTCGTTTCCGCAAACGTACACCCTGGCGGGTTTCCGCGGAGGAGACCTCGTGGGGTGGGTACGGCCGGCGAGGGACGTCGGGGAGCGATCTCCGCGAGATCAGGCCCAGAGCAGCTCCTTCACCCCGTCGCGCTCCATCGCGCTCCCCTCGCCGCGCCGGACGATCTCGCCGCGCTCCATCACGAGGTAATGATCGGCGAGCGAGCGGGCGAAGTCGTAATACTGCTCGACGAGGAGGATCGCCATCGTGCCCGTCGCGGCGAGCGCGCGGATGGCGCGCTCGATGTCCTTGATGATCGACGGCTGGATGCCCTCGGTCGGCTCGTCGAGGATGAGGAGCGCAGGCCCGGCGGCGAGGGCGCGGGCGATGGCGAGCTGCTGCTGCTGCCCGCCGGAGAGATCGCCGCCGCGCCGCCCGAGCATCGAGCCGAGCACGGGGAAGAGCGCCATCGCGGCCTCGGGGAGGGCCGCGCCGCGGCCGCGCCGGGCGGCGAGCCCCATGAGCAGGTTCTCGCGGACCGTGAGGCGGGGGAAGATCTCGCGCCCCTGCGGGACGTAGCCGATCCCCGCCCGGACGCGGACGTGGGGCGGCGCGCGCGTGAGGTCCTGGCCCCGGAAGCCGATCGTCCCGCGCGCGGCGGGGACGAGGCCCATGATCGTCCGGAGCAGCGTCGTCTTGCCGACGCCGTTCCGGCCGAGGAGGGCGGTGACCTTGCCGGGCGTGACGTCGAGCGACACGTCGCGGAGGATGTGGCTGCCGCCGTAGTACTGGTTCAGCCCTCGGAGCGCGAGCACGGCTACCTCCCCAGGTAGACCTCGATGACCTTCGGATCCTTCTGGACGCGGGCGAGCGGACCCTCCGCGAGGACCGCGCCCTCGTGGAGCACCGTCACCGTGCCCCCGAGCCGCTCCACGAACTCCATGTCGTGCTCCACCACGACCACCGAGCGCGTCCCGGCGAGCGAACGGATGAGATCCGCGCTCCGCGCCGTCTCCTCGTCGGTGAGGCCCGCCACCGGCTCGTCGAGCAGGAGCAGCTTCGGGTCCTGCATGAGCAGCATCCCGATCTCGAGCCACTGCTTCTGGCCGTGCGAGAGGAGGCCGGCGGGGCGGTGGGCCTCGCTCGTCAGCCGGACGAGCGCGAGCGTCTCCTCGACGCGGGCGTGGTCCTCCGGTCCGGGCGCCGCGAACAGGCGCCGGCGCGCGCGGCGATCGCGGGCGCCCGCGAGCTCCAGGTTCTCGAGCACGGTGTGCGCCTCGAACACCGTCGGCTTCTGGAACTTCCGGCCGACGCCGGCGCGGGCGATCTCCACCTCGGAGAGCCGCGTGAGATCGAGGCTCTGCCCGAAGAACGCGCGGCCGCGGTCCGGGCGGGTCCGCCCGGTGATGACGTCCATCATCGTCGTCTTGCCCGCGCCGTTCGGGCCGATGACGCAGCGGAGCTCGCCCACGTTCACGTAGAGCGTGAGGCCGTTCAGCGCCTTGAAGCCGTCGAACGAGACGGTGACGTCCTCGAGGTACAGGACCACGCCGTGCCCGGTGTTCACCTCGAGCGGCGCCGCGGGGGTGGCGGTCATGCCGTCACCTCCTCGGCGGGCCGATCGGCCGCAGGAGTGGGCGCGGCGGCGGGCGCGGGCGCGGGCGGGCGGCGGCGCGGGCGCCAGCTCCGGAGCAGGCCCACGACGCCGCCCGGGAGGAAGAGCGTCACCGCCACGAAGAGGAAGCCGAGGAAGAAGAGCCAGAGCTCGGGCATGGCCTTGGTGAACCAGCTCTTCGCGAGGTTCACGAGCACCGCCCCGAGCACCGCGCCGACGAGCGTGCCGCGCCCGCCGACCGCGACCCAGATGGCGATCTCGATCGACGCCGCGGTGGACATCTCCGAGGGGTTGATGATCCCGACCTGCGGGACGTAGAGCGCGCCGGCGACGCCGCAGAGGACCGCCGAGAGCGTCCAGACGCCCAGCTTGAACCAGAGCGGCTCGTACCCCAGGCAGCGGAGGCGCGGCTCGCCGTCGCGGACGGCGCGGAGCACGCCGCCGAAGGGCGAGGTGACGAGCCAGCGGCAGAGGACGAGGGTCCCGAGGAGCACCGCGACGCTCGCGGCGAAGAGCGCCACCCGCGTCCCCGGCGCGGCGATGGGGAAGCCGAAGATCCGCTTGAAGTCGGTGAAGCCGTTGTTGCCCCCGAACCCGGTGTCGTTCCGGAAGAAGAGGAGCATCGCGGCGTACGTGAGCGCCTGGGTGATGATCGAGAAGTAGACGCCCTTGATGCGAGAGCGGAACGCGAACCAGCCGAAGACGAACGCGACGAGGCCCGGGACGAGCACGGTCAGCGCCACCGCCCACGCGGCGTGGTCGGTCCCCTGCCAGAACCACGGCAGCTCCTTCCAGTCGAGGAAGACCATGAAGTCGGGCAGGTCCGACTGGTAGACGCCGTCGCGGCCGATCGACCGCATGAGGTACATCCCGAACGCGTAGCCGCCGAGGGCGAAGAAGAGCCCGTGGCCGAGCGAGAGGATGCCCGCGTAGCCCCAGACCAGATCGAGCGCCACGGCCACGGTGGCGTAGCAGGCGATCTTCCCTGCCACGGTCACGACGTGGTCCGAGACGTGGAGCGGGTGGCCCGGCGCCACGAGCAGGTGGAGCGCCGGGAGGACGACGAAGGCCAGCGCCGCGGCGGCGCCGAGCGCCCACCACCCGGCGCGCGGCGTGGCGCGGAGCAGGGGCAGGAGCAGCGAGGAGCGTGCGGGCACGGTCAGCCCTCCACCGCGCGGCCCTTGAGGGCGAACAGCCCCTGCGGCCGCTTCTGGATGAAGACCACGATGAAGGCGAGCACGAGGATCTTGGCGAGCACCGCGCCGGTCACGCCCTCGAGGAACTTGGCGGCGACGCCCAGGCCGAGCGCGGCGAGCACGGCGCCGGCGAGCTGGCCCACGCCCCCGAGCACCACCACCATGAACGAGTCCACGACGTAGAGCTGCCCCATGTCCGGGCCGACGTTCCCGATCTGCGAGAGGGCGAGGCCGCCGAGGCCGGCGATCCCGGCGCCGAGCCCGAAGGCCATCGAGTCCACCCGGCCGGTGGGGACGCCCACGCACCCGGCCATGGCCCGGTTCTGGGTCACCGCCCGCACGAACATGCCGAGCCGGGTCTTCTGGAGCAGCAGCCAGGTGACGAGCAGGACGCCCGCGGAGAAGCAGACGATCGCGATCCGGTTCCAGGGGAGGACGGCGCTCGGGAGCACCGAGACGCCCCCCGACATCCACGAGGGGTTCGCGACCTGCACGTTCTGGGCGCCGAAGATCGTCCGGGCGGCCTGGATGAGGACGAGCGACAGGCCCCATGTCGCGAGCAGGGACTCGAGCGGGCGGCGGTACAGGTGCCGGATCACGAGCCGCTCCATGAGGACGCCGACCGTGAACGCCGCGGCGAACGCCACCGGGATCGCCGCGAGCACGTACGCGTCCTGCGCGGCCGGGAAGGACCGGCGGAAGACGGTCTGCACCGCGTAGCCGGCGTACGCGCCCACCATGAGCAGCTCGCCGTGGGCCATGTTGATGACGCCCATGATGCCGTAGGTGATCGCGAGCCCCAGCGCGGCGAGGAGGAGGATGCTGCCCAGCGAGAGGCCGGAGAAGACGCTGTTCACGACGTCGGCGAGGAGGAGCCGCCGGTCGACCGCCCCGAGCGAGCGCGCGGCGGCGGCGCGGACCTCGGCGTCGGGCTCGTCGGCCGCGGCGCCGGCGAGGAG
>JAEYOU010000716.1 GCA_023411405.1 Pseudomonadota bacterium
CGACCGCACCGCTCCGGTCGAGCGGTCCCGTCCGGTACTACTGCGACTGCCGGGACGGCGCGGCCAAGGGGTGCATGCCGGGCGACGACGCGAACCCGGGCACGAGCCCCGACGCTCCCCGCCGGACCGTCGCGCGCGCGCGCGACGACTTCAACGCGCTGCCGCCGGGCGGCACCGTCGCGTTCTGCCGCGGCGGCGCCTTCGACGTCGGCGGCACGGTCTACGTCCAGAACCCGGCCTGCAAGGCGGGGCGGACCTGCGACTGGCGCGACTACACTCCCGCGTGGGGCGCCACCGCCCGGCCCATCTTCCTCGCCGGCGCGAACAACTTCCTGTGGATGGGGCGCGCCGATCACGACGAGGGATATCGGTACTGGAACCTCGACGTCCGGCACACCGGCGGGGCGGGGATCAGCTTCTGGTTCTCGTCCGACCTGACCGACGTCGAGGTGTGCAACGTCGCGGGCTCGGGCGGCGACGCGGCGGGGGTGATCAACCCCTACGTCGCCCGCCTCGTCATCCGCGACTCCCAGTGGTCCAGCTACGCCAAGCAGGGCTTCATCGGCGGCGCCGAGGACCTGACCATCGACTCCAACGTCTTCACGGACGTGGGCGCCATGCGGGGCCCGCAGCACCACGCCGTCTACCTGAGCGGCGGAGGCGAGCCCAACGCCACGCCGGGCGGCTGGCGTGGCGAGCGGATCCTCAACAACGAGATCCGCCTCAGCTCCTGCAAGGGCACGGTGATCGTGGCCCACGGGCGCCACGTCGACACGCGGATCGAGAACAACCTCATCGTGGCGTCGAACGCCACCGGCGGGTGCTACGGGATCCAGGCCACCCACGGCGGGTACCCCTACAGCGGCTGGTTCCGGAACCTGGTCGTCCGGCGGAACCGCGTCACGCTCGCGGGCGGCGGCCAGGGCATCACCGCCAACAACTGCGCCGACTGCGTGATCACGGACAACGCGATCGCCCTCACGTCCCCCTCCGCCGGCTGGAGGGGGATCGCCGCCCCCGACGCGCCCGCGCGCCCGGGCATGGATCCGCCGGAGCAGATCACCACGCGCGCCCTCATCCAGAACAACTCCATCTACCTCGCGGCCGAGGGCCACGGGATCGTCGTCGCCACGGAGGGGGACGGCCACGTCGTCGAGAACAACGCGGTCTGGACGGCCAACCCGACCTGCAACCAGATCACGCGACCGACGGTACGCAACGCCGGCAACTACTGCCGCACCAGCGGCGGTCCGCAGCTCGGGGCGGTGTTCGTGAACGCCCGCGACGGCGACCTGCGGCCGGTCACCCCGGGCCCGCTCGTCGGCCGGGGCGCCTCCACGCACTACTCGCCGACCGGCCTGTCCCCGCGGTGGAGCCCGACCGACGCCGGAGCTCCCCGCACGCCCCCGACCGACGTCGGGGCCTTCGTTCGCTGACGCCGCGCCGATGACGAGCGCTGCGATCGTGGTCATCGGCCGGAACGAGGGCGCCGGGCTCGAGCGCTGCCTGCGGTCGGCGCTCGCCTGCGCCGTGCCGGTGGTCTACGCCGACTCGGGCTCCACCGACGGGAGCGCCGCCCTGGCCCGCGCCCTGGGCGTGGAGGTGGTGGAGCTCTCGCCGTCGCGGCCCTTCAGCGCGGCGCGCGGGCGCAACGAGGGGGTCGCCCGCCTCCTGGAGCTGCACCCCGGCGTCGAGGCGGTGCAGTTCGTCGACGGCGACTGCGAGCTCGTCCCGGGGTGGCTCGACCGCGGGCTGCGCGAGCTCGCCCACCGCGCCGACGCCGCCGTGGTCTGCGGGCGGGTCCGCGAACGCGCGCCCGACGCGAGCCCCTACAACCGGCTCTGCGCCCTGGAGTGGCAGCTGCCGCCCGGCGAGGTGAAGGCCTGCGGCGGGATCTTCCTGGTCCGGACCGCCGTGTTCCGCGCCGCGGGCGGGTTCCGGGACGACGTCCTCGCCGGCGAGGAGCCGGAGTTCTGCCTGCGCGTCCGCCGCGGCGGCCACAAGGTGCTGCACGTGCCCGAGGACATGGTCTGGCACGACGCCGCCCTGCTCCGGTTCGGGCAGTGGTGGTGGCGTGCCCGCCGCGGCGGCCGCGCCTACGCCCAGGGAGCGGCCCTCCACGGCGGCCCTCCGGACCACCACTTCGTCCGCGAACGCCGGAGCGCGCTCCTGTGGGCCCTGGGCCCGCTCGCGCTGGCGCTCGGGCTCGCCTGGCCCACCTCCGGCCTGGGCCTGGTGGTCCTCGCCGTCTACCCGGCGCAGGCCCTGCGCATCGCGCGAAAGGCGCGGGCGCGGGGCTGGTCGGCGCCGGACCGACGACTCTACGGGCTGTTCACGGTGATCGCCAAGTTCGCGGAGGCGCAGGGCGTGCTCGAGTACGAGTGGCTGCGGCTGCGCCGGCCGCCGGGCCACGCGACGGGCGCGGCGGCGCCGTGAAGCGACATCGGGTCGGTGCACGCCCGGTCCCGTCCTCGCCGGGTGCCCTCCGCCATTCGCGTGTTCTCATCTGCTCGGGATTGTGATTCGTTGGAGCGAATCACGATGCCGGACGATCGAAGCGAGGGACGGATGCGTCTCGTTCAGGCCGCGATGCTCGCGGCGATGCTCCCATGGGCGGTGGCGGGCGCCGCCGGGTGCCAGGCGGTGACGGGGTTGGCCACCGGGACCGATATCACCGTCTCGGTCCAGCCGACGTACACGCGGGTCGCGCCCGGGGGCTCGCTCCAGTTCTCGGCGGCCGTCTTCGGGGCCGAGGATCCCACGGTGGAGTGGCAGATCGAGGAGGCGAACGGCGGGACCATCGACGCCTCGGGGTTCTACCGGGCGCCGCAGCAGGCCGGCACGTACCACGTCCGCGCGGTGGCGCTCGCCGACGGGCAGGCGAGCGGGACCGCACGGGTGAGCGTCGGGTCCACGGGTGGGGGGGCGTCGTGCGCCGACGCCCCGCTCCGCACCACCGGCCCCGTCTACTACTACTGCGACTGCCAGTCCGGGGCCTCCGGGGGCTGCGCGGCGGGTGACGACGCCGCCGCCGGCACGAGCCCCTCCGCGCCGCGCCGCACCCTCGCCAACGCCGTCGCCCGCTTCAACTCCATGGCCGCGGGCTCTACCGTCGCCCTCTGCCGCGGCGGCGCCTTCTCCCGCACCGCCACCGCCGGGATCTACAACGCCGCCTGCCGCGCCGGGGACCCCTGCGACCTCCGCGACTACGCGCCCGCCGGCATGGAGAACGCGCCGCGCCCGGTGATCCTCGCGGGCGGGAACGACGTCTTCCGCGTCCAGACCGGCGGCCACGACGAGGGCTACCGCTTCTGGAACCTCGACCTCCGCCACACCGGCGGCACGGGCATCTCGTTCTGGTTCGCCTCCGACGTCACCGACGTCGACGTCTGCAACGTCGCCGGCAACGGCGGCGACGCGGCCGGCGTCATCAACCCCTGGGTCGCGCGCCTCACCATCCGGAGCTCGCAGTGGAGCAACTACGCCAACCAGGGCTTCATCGGCGGCGCCGAGGACCTCACCATCGACGGCAACTACTTCTCCGACGTCGGGGCCATGCGCGGCGCGCAGTACCACTCCATCTACCTCTCCGGCGGCGGCGACGCGACCTCCACGCCCGGCGGCTGGCCGAACGAGCGGATCATCAACAACGAGATCCGCCTGAGCAGGTGCAACGGCACCATCGTGGCGCTCCACGGACGGCACGTGGACACGGTGGTCCAGAACAACCTCATCGTCGCCAACAACGCGGCGGGCGGGTGTTACGGGATCCAGGCCAATCACGGCGGCTACCCGTACAGCTGCTGGTTCCGGAACGCGGTGTTCCAGGGGAACCGGCTCGTCCTCGCGGGCAGCGGGCAGGGCATCACCGCCAACAACTGCCTGGACTGCCTCATCACCGACAACGTCGTCGCGCTCACCTCGAGCGCGTCCGGCTGGCGCGGCATCGCCGCCCCCGATGCGGCGGCGCGGTCGGGCCTGAGCCCCCCGGAGCAGACCACCACCGGCGCGGTGATCCAGAACAACTCCATCTACCTCGCCGCCTACGGGTTCGGGATCGTGATCGGGAGCGAAGGGGCCAACTTCGTCGTCGAGAACAACGCCGTCTGGACCGCGCACACGGCCTGCACCTCCATCAGCCGCCCCACCCTCCGCAACACGAACAACTATTGCCGCGCGAGCGGCGGCGCCGCGCTCGGCGCGGTCTTCGTGGACGCTCCCAGCGGCGACCTGCGGCCCGTGAACCCTGGCCCGCTCATCGGCTACGGCTCGTCGACGAGCTACTCCCCCACGGCGCTCTCGCCGGTGTGGAGCATCGACGACCTCGGCGTCCCCCGCGCCCCGCCCATCGACGCCGGCGCGTTCGTGCACTGACGGCGCGGCGGCCGCCGCTACGCGCCGGGGCGGGCGAGCGCCGCGACCTTCGCGCGGAGGAGCTTCCCGGCCTCGTTGCGCGGCAGCGCCGGCACCAGCGAGAAGCGCACCGGCACGCGGTACGCGGGCATCCGCTCCCGGCAGAAGCGCCGCAGCTCGTCCTCGCTCGGCGCGCGGCCCTGCCGCGGCACCACGAAGGCCGCCGGGACCTCGCCCATCAGCTCGTCGGGGGCGCCGACGACGGCGGCCTCGGCGACGTCGGGGTGCTCGGCCACCACCTGCTCGATCTCCACCGGGCTCACGCGGTGCCCGCCGATCTTGAGGATCTCCTTCGAGCGTCCGCGGTGGAAGAAGAACCCGTCCCCGTCGCGCTCGGCGAGGTCGCCCGTCCACAGCCAGCCGTCGTGGAGGATGGCCGCCGTCTCGGCGGGATCGTCCAGGTAGCCCGCGGTGACGTTGTCGCCCCGGGCCACGAGGTGCCCGACCGTGCCGGGCGGGAGCGGCCGCGCCTGGTCGTCGACGACCGCGAGCTCGACGCCCGGGATCGGGACGCCGATCGATCCGCGCTTCTCCTCGGCGCGCGCGGGGGGAAGGTACGAGAGCCGGGCCGTGGCCTCCGTCTGGCCGTACATGACGAAGAGCTCCGCCGGGTGGAACGCCTTCCGGACCCAGTCGATGGTCTCCGGCGCCATGGCGCCGCCCGCCTGCGTGACGTAGCGGAGCGCCGGGAACGCCATGCTCTCCACGTTCACCTGGCGCCGGAGGATCTCGAACGTGAGCGGCACGCCCGCGAAGCCGGTGCAGCCCTCGGCCCCGACCGTCTCCAGCACCGTCCGGGGGAACGCGAACCGTCCGTCCAGGAAGACCGACCCGCCGGCGAGGAGGTGTGTCTGCAGCACGCTGCGCCCGTAGCAGTAGTAGAGCGGCAAGATCAGCAGGGCGCGGTCCCGCGCGGTGAGCCCGAGGTACTGCACGATCGACCGCGTGTTGGCGTCCACGTTGCGGAACGTCTGCACCACGCCGCGCGGGCGGCCGGTGCTCCCCGAGGTGTAGAGGATGAGCGCCGGCTGGTCGGGCGAGCGCGCCGGGCGCGGCGCCGGCGGCGGCGCCGACAGCGCCGGATCGACGCGCCCGTCGTCGAGGAGCAGCGC